>CAYIMK010000108.1:0-3818 GCA_964364595.1 Microcaldota archaeon
CAACTTCAACTCTTCCTTCTCCGCCTCCCGTTTCCCCCCCAACCGAACCTCCCGCTCCTCCGGCATCTTCCCCGCCTCCTGTTTCGCCTCCCGTCCAGCCGACCGGTCCCTTGGCATCTCAGCCAGCCGCCTATGCCAATGCGAAATCAGGCGGCGAAATAACCTCATCTCCGCCCTCATTCCAGTCCGAGCAGGCCGCCCAGCCATCTTCAACCAGCTGGCCGTGGTGGATGGCCCCGGCCATCGTGGCCGCCTTGGGTGCATTCTTCATGGGCGTCATGGCTTTCTACTACCGCACTCCCTCGGTGCTGGGGCCTTTCCAGACTCCGGGCGCGCCCGCTCCGGAAGCCGAGGCCGCTCCCATCTATCTCTCCACCACCCGAATTGCGCTGATGGAGCAGATGGCAGACACCGAACGCATCCCCACAGACATCGCGCTGCGGCTGAAGAAAAGCAAGTCGACTGTGGTGGAGCAGCTCGAGAATTTGTGCGCCTCCGGTTTGGCGGAGCGCATTTCCACCCCGGGCAAGAAGTTCGTGTTCTACCGCCTCTCGCGCGCGGGCCGCCACGCGCTGGTGCACTCGCCGGACGCCAAGAAGAAGCCCTCGCTGCTGCCGTTCTAGAAAAAAGAAATAAAAAAGAGAAAAAGAAAAAATATTCGGGGGCGGGCCCGAGCCCGCCCTGTCTGTAGTTTTTTCTTATCCCCTTTCTTCCGTTCTTTTCTCCCGCGTCTTTAGCACAATGTATAAATAGCCTCCCCACCCCTATCTAATCACCCGCGATAGCTCAACTTGGTAGAGCGCCTGGCTGTAGAAGTGCGCCGCAACGATTGTGTTGCAATCCAAGTCTGGCAGAGACCGTCTGGCAGATATCAGGATGTTGTGTGTTCAAATCACACTCGCGGGATTTAATTTTTCTTCTAAAAGGGGGCCGTGCGTGAAAATCGATTGGACCATCATCATTCCCGTGTTCAACGAGGCCGGCTCGCTCGAGCGCCTGCTGGACCGCCTCTACGACCTGCCGCTCGCCGAGCGCGCCGAAGTGTTTGTTGTGGACGGCGGCAGCACCGACCACACCCGCGACGTGTTTTTGGAATGCGCCCGCGCGCATCCGCGCCTCTACTTTCTCGAGGCGCCGCGCGGCAAGGGGCTTGCCATCCGCCTCGCGCTCCAGCGCGCCAAGGGGCGCTATATCGCCTACATGGACGGCGACTTGCAGTATCTTCCAGAGGATTTGCCAAAAATTGCAAGCGCGCTGGAGCATGGGGCCGACTTGGTGGTCAGCCGCCGCCGTCTTGTCTGGGCGGATGATTCAACCCGCCGCATCTTCTCGCGCATCTTCTCCGGCGTTGTTTCAGGCCGGATGCTTCATTTGAATGCGTCAGACCCGCAGAGCGGCATGAAGGCCCTGCGCGCCTCCCTTCTTCCCAAGCTGCATCTCAGCGAACGCCACTGGGGCCTCGACGTGCAGCTGATTGAGCAGGCGCAGCAAGCCGGCGCGAGCATCAAAGAGGTCGACATCCGCTTCCTGCCCCGTGAATCCGGCCGCACGAAAACCGGATTTGTCTCGACATCATTTGATTTGCTAAAAACGGCATTTCGCGCGGCAGGCGCAAGGGCGGGGAAAATCCCGCCCGCCCGCCAAAAGAGCGGCAAATCCGCCATCAGGGCCGCTTCGCGCTCCCGGCGGCGTGTTTAAAAAATTACGGCTTGTATCTATGGTGCCATTACATCAGCTTATCGAATGCCTTGGTAGTGTAGTGGTCCAGCACTCTGCCCTGTCACGGCGGCAACCGGGGTTCGAATCCCCGCCAAGGCGCATTTTCTTCTTCTTTCAGTAATGATTTCGTCCGGTCCGGGCCGTCAGCCTTATACGCCTTTTCCACCTATCCTCCCTGTGGCGATTCTGAACTCTCGCCCTAAGGGCATCCACATCATCGATTCTCCTCAATTGCGCCACTTTCTGGTTCCCAATCCTCCGGAAGAAACAGAAACTTTTGACGAAAAGCTTGTTTCCGAGCCAGTTGTGGCCAATTTCTCCATCCGCCATTTTCTGCAGGATTTGAACCGCCCGCCGATTCAGGAAGAAGCCCGGCCCCTGCCTCCAGACACGGCTGCGCACCCAATCGAAGAGCAGCCGCTGGTGGATTCGGCCACCGAGCTGGGCCGGTTTAACAAGCCGAAGAAGCATGTTTCCCGCCGACATCCGCACAAGCCGAAAGCCCGCAAATAGGTGAAGCATGGCTCTTGCGCGTCTTGCCGCCATTCTGGCAATCTTGTTGTTTCTGTCGTTCTTCCTTCTTGCGGGCTGCCTTCAGTTCGGAACCGGCACGCCGAATCCCAGCCTTTCGCTTGTGCGCGCCTCATCCCCTACCGACACATGCGTCAAGGCCTGCCGCTCGGCCCGCGTCTTGGGGCAAAATCTTGACAACGGGCCGTGTCTGCTAAATCCGATACCAGATGAGCCGGCATGGGTGTGCGACATCGCGCACAATCCTCGGCAGGCGGTGGATGATGAGGCGGCGAACCAGTGCCCGGTTTATGCAGACGGCAAGGCGGACAGATTTGTTGAACTGACGCCGGACTGCGAACTTATTCGAACGGGCTGAACAAAAATAGATTCGCCGAGGATGGGTGTTTGATACTATATATAACGCCCTACCACCGAATAAACGAAGCCGCTTTCTTATCGCGGATATGGAGCTTGAAGTCAATAATCCTTCGCATGCAGCGCTTAGCGTTTCCCAATCTTCTTCTTGATTGAAGCCAGTATCGGCACGTCTAGGTCATGCACGCGGCGGAATTCCTCGAAACGCTTGACCATATGCTCCAGCAGTTCTTTCTCGAACCGCTGCGCTTCCAGCTCCTTCTCCATCGTTTTCCAATCCAGATTAGGGTAGATGACGCGCATGTCGTCCAAATCCCTCTTTCTCCCTTCCGAAGCCAAACTCTTGAAGAGGAAAATGTCCTCTTTGGCGATCAGATAGATGCTCATGTGTCCATACGTCCTGTAGAATTCAGCCCTGCCGGCCATCGCATCCGACAGCTTCATCTTGCCGCACACCCGGCCGACGAATAGGTCCAGATGGAATTTGTCCTTGTTCTCGAACATCTTGGCGGCTTCGAGATTCCGGTATTCTCCGATAATCTTCACAAGCTCGGCATCCGCGTATTGGGCCCCGAACAGCGCATCACAAAAGGCTTCAAAGGATTTGGCGTCCCGCAAAACGATGTCCACGTCCTTGGTGGATTCCTTTAGACCCCGAAACGACATGGCGCATCCGCCGATGAGGTATATGTCGATCTGCTTCTTCACCCTTCTGCCGATCTCCCCGAGCTCCTTGTCGATGTATTTCGCGTCAAACTGCTCCATATCCAGCCGACCTCAGTTCTTCGAAGGAATCCAGGCCTCCGAACGGTTTTTTTCCTCTTGATACTATGAATTCCACAAATCCCTGTATATAATTCCGGCCTAGATTGAACGTCTGCCTTTTCTTGAGGAGTTTGCGGACATCATACTCCGACTTGAGGGCCAATTCAGAAGCATAGATGATGCCTCGCGTGTCCTTCTGAATGGCCAGCGTATGAATGATTATGTCTCCAATATCTGGCTTTTTGCTGGCATAATAGAGATGGCCCGAAGGTAGAAGCTGCAAGCCATATTCATGTGCCACGCCATAAAATGTCGGCCAATAATGTTTCGGGTGAGCCTCCTGCAAGGTGACGAAAACGGCCCCCAATTCTCTTGCGCTATCGAACGAGAAGATGCCATGGTCCAACGATCCGATTTCTTCCTTAGCTTCCGAAGTTTGCATCATC
>CAYIMK010000109.1:0-3800 GCA_964364595.1 Microcaldota archaeon
GCTGAATGCCCGGCAGGCCCGGGCTCATGCGGCGCGGCGGTGGAAGTCCTGCCGGGGCTCCTCTTTGGGCCTGAGCAAAAAGACCTTCTCCCGCTCGGTTTTGGTGCTCTCCCGCTCCTCGAGGGCGGAGAAGACACGCAGCAGGCGGTCCGTGCGGGAGGAGGACGAGTTCACCGGTTCGGTTCGGCGGACTGTTCGGGAAGAGGCGGGCTTGATTTCGGACACTATTTGGGCTTCTTTTTCAGCCACCCGCATGCGCGCCAGCTGGTAGAAGAGCCGGCGGCGGTCGCGGCGCAGGTTGTGGTAGTAGTCATAGCGCCGCTTGCGCTCAATCTCGCGGAGCTGCTTTTTGATGTAAATAACGCGCAGAAGAGTATGCAGAATCAGCAGCTGGCGCAGCAGCCTGCGGCGGGTGATGCTGCGGGCGCGCCGCGGGCGCCGGCCGCGGATGCGGCTGGCGGATGAAGAACGGATGGACTTGGATTTGGCTTCGTTTTGATTGGATTTCACGACTTTTTCAGCCGGCCTGCCGAAGCTGGATTTGAGGACCGGCGTCTCTTCGGTCGGCGTAAAGACGTGGCGGGCGAATTTATTGGGGCCTCGGAAGCGGGGCAGCGTCTCTTGCGGCTCGCGCTTGACAAGGTCGAGGGAGTTGTTCTCGGGTTTGCACAGGAAAAATACAGGGGATGCGCAGGAGGCGGTGCTGGATGATTTGGATGCAACCGGCATCCGCCCCGCTAGCAAGAACGATGATTGGCTCTGCTTTATCGAAGGTGGGATATTGTTTGCCAATTCAATTCCTCCACTCATTTATTTCGATGACGGAAATTATTTATTCCGACACTTGGATGAATTGGAGCGTTTCGCCCTCTTTTTTGTCCAGCACAACAAATGCGAAGCGCTCGAACTGGAACGTCGCCTTCGGCGCATACGGATTGGCGCTTTCGCCGGCAAGAGCAGCTTCGGCCAGCGGGCCGGAGGCGGCAGCCGGCTCCACCCAGCCCCATATTGTTTTGAGCGAATCGGGGTTGTAGCTGCCATCTGCCAACAGCAAATCGCCGGGAATGAGCACGCGGGCGGATTTCTTCTGCGTTTCGCTCACCCATTGCACCTTGCGCGAAACATCGCCCGTGTCTGACACGAATTCGGCCGTGAGAACTGGGCGCTGCGCGCGGGTTCCGTCCGGCAGCAGGCATTCCTCTTCGCGGCGGCCGGTAATCTTGACGTTGCACCAGTCCTTGAGGCGGAAAATCTCGCCCTCCGCCAGCGCGGAAACGTCGGCAAGAGGAATGTAAAGCGGAGAGGATGCCTCGACCGAGCGGCTGCCCAACGCCTCAATCTGCGGGTGGTTGCGCAAGGAGAGGATGCGCGAGGGCGCGCCAGTCAGCTCCACGCGCACGGGGTCGGGCACAAAGAAGCGGCGGGGCGAGACCGGGTCTATGAGCTTGCGGTTTTCTGACAGCAGCTTGCCCCAGCCCGGTTCGCTTTCCACTTTGGTGAGGCCGAACGAGAGGACGAAAGTGCGGATGGCCTCTGGCCTGATGCCGCGGCGGCGCAGGGCCGCAAGAGTGGGCAGGCGGGGGTCGTCATAGCCAGACACCTTGCCTTCCGCTAAGAGCGGGGTGATGAGGCGTTTGGAAAGAGGCGCGCCCGAAATGGCGAGGCGCGAAATCGAAAGCATGCGAACAGGCCTAAGCTCGAGGATGCGCATAATCGTGTAGTAGAGCTCGTCGCGCAGCTCGTATTCCTTGGAGCGCAGCGCGTGGGTGACGCCCTCGATTGAGTCAATGATGGGCGCCTCGAAGTCGTAGGAAGGCCAGCACTTGTATTTCTCGCCCTGGCGGTAGTGCGGCGTCTTGATGATGCGGAAGAGCGTGGGGTCGCGCATCACCGAATTCTCGGCCTTCATCTGGCCGCGGAAGCGCAGCACGGCCGCCCCCTCCTCCAATTTGCCGGCAATCATCTTGCGGAAAAGCAGGAGGTGGTCCTCGGCCATTTGCGCGCGGCAGTCGCATTCCACGCCCGTCTCGCGCCCCGTCTTCATGTCTTGGGCCGAGCAGGTGCAAACATAGGCCTTGTGCTTGAGAATGAGCTCGTCCGCATATTCGTAGAGCTTGTCCATGTAATCTGAGGTGTAGGTGATGTCGCCCTTCCATTTTATGCCCAGCCAGTTCAGGCCGCTCGTGAGGGCGTCCACGAACTCGGCCTTCTCCTTCTCGGGGTTGGTGTCGTCCATGCGCAGGAGCATGTAGCCGCCGTATTGGCGCGCGATTTCGTAGTCAAGGAAGGCGGCCTTGGCGTGCCCGATGTGGGGGAATCCGGAGGGCTCGGGCGGGAAGCGGGTGACCACGCGGTCCATGACTGCATCAGGCACCGTGATTTTGCGCTCGCCCTCCTCCTCTTTTGGCTTTTCCTCGAATTCGAAGTTGGAAAGCTCGGCCGCCAATTGCTCTTTGGAAAGCGCATTGACTTTTTCGCATTCGGCAGAGATGAGGGCCATGGCGCCCTTGACGTCTTTTTTGCATTCGGCATGGTCGGCCAGCACTCGGCCCAGCACTTTGCCCGGCGAAGCGGTGCCGAAATCGGCCGCATTTTTGAGCGCCCATTTGAGGATGGATTGGTTCAGGTCGGACATGCAAGTCACCTACAAATAATGGCCCCGCTCTGATGGGGAGGGCGATGAGGCCGAAGGCGAGACTGAGCGGGAGGCATAGGCGCGCACTTCGAAGCCGCGGGCCCCGAGAATTTCGGCCGTTCGGCCTGAGATGATGAGAGGGGCGTTGCGCATCTGCTCTATGTTTTTCGCGCCGCACAGGAACATGGCCGTGCGCATCTGCTCGCGCCATTCAACCGCCACTTTGGCAGGGTCGGATGCGCGGTAGAATGGCATGGCGGCTCCGGACAATTTGGCGCCGAGGGCGATGCCTTTGATTGCATCTAAGCCATGGCGCACTCCGCCGGTGCACAAAGAGGGGCCGAAAGAGGAGCATTCGACAAGAGCAGGAATGGTTGGATAGCCCCATTCATCGAAACCGGAAACCGATGAAGCGGAAGCGCGGACCGGACCGGGGGCAAACGCCCCGCTTTCGGCCTTGCCTTTCGCCCTGCTTCTCATTGCCCCGCTTCGCATGTATTCTACTTTGCTCCAGGAGGTGCCGCCGCGGCCCGACACTTCGATGAACTTGACGCCGGCGCCGAACAGCTGCTGAGCGACGGGGCCGCTGATGCCTGCGCCGGTCTCTTTTACGATGACTGGCACTGACAGGCGCTCGCACACTTTGGCGATGGAGCGCAACACTCCTGCGAAATTCGTGTCCCCTTCGGGCTGAATGGCTTCTTGTAATGCGTTGAGATGAATCGCGAGCGCGTCAGCCTCGATGGAGGAGACCAGCCACTCGATTTTATCGATAGGATATTCGACAAGATTTACGGCCCCGATGTTGCCGATGAGGGGCACGGAGGGGCAGAGGTGGCGGACCTTGTAGTGGCGGGCGGCGGAAGAATCCTTGAGCATGGGGCGCTGCGAGCCCAAGCCAAGAGCTACTTTGGCTTTCTCGGCCGCCTTGGCGAGCTTTTGGTTTATGGCGCCGCCCTTGTCGGTGCCGCCGGTCATGCCGGTGATGAGAAGGGGGGCTGAAAGCGTCTTGCCGAGGAACTTTGTTGAGGTGTCGATGGATTTGAGATTCACTTCAGGCAGGGCATTATGGATGAGAAGGATGTCCTCAAAGCCGGCCGGGTCGGTGTATTGGACGTCTTCCTTGGCCGCGATGCGCAGGTGGTCATCCTTGCGTTGTGAGATG
>CAYIMK010000110.1:0-3755 GCA_964364595.1 Microcaldota archaeon
TAAGAAGTGGGGGTTGAACGAGATGACGGTGATGGGGTTGGCCGCGATGGTTGCGCCCAAATCCTCCTGCGTGCGCTTCTGGCCCAAGTAGAGGAGATACTCTCCTATGAAGTTGGTGACGGGCAAGATGGCGTCATTGAAGTGGTGCATGTAAATGTCCTGGAACTCCTTGTCAAAGAAGCGCTTCACTTCGTCATTCTGGCACTGGGCCGTGAATTCCATCCTCTTGGACGAGTCGGTGAGCAAAAGCGAGATGTTCTCCATGGTTAGCATCTCTATGGACGCAAGCAGGTGCACTGAATAGAACACCACGCGCTCGGCGTATTTGCTTTCCTGTCCAATTGTGGAGGTAATCAGCTGCGCAATCAATTGCGCAATCAGCGGGCTCTTGCTCTTGCCCACGTCGAACGGCTCCACGTAGTTCTGCACGAAGTCTATAACCTTGTAGCCCACGAACATTTTGGAGAACTCGCCGTGCGGGTCCACCAGCACGATGTGGGCGTCCGGGTGGCGCTGCCTAATGGCCTGCACGAAAATCTGGATGAATTTGCTTTTTCCCGCGCCTGACGTGCCCACAATAAGGCCGTGCTGGAACACGTCGAAATTGTCAACCCCGATGTTCACCCCGTCCTTGGAGAAGATGGGCTTGTTGGAATCGAAGTAAATCATCTTGGGCACGGGGTCCAAGAGTTCGATGTAGAAGAGCGGGTTGTTCTCCAGGTCGATTTCAAGGAATTTGCATGGATTGGAGAGGAAGAAGCGCCCCACCCTGCCCTTGCTGTCCACGAACTTGCCAAGGCCGTAGAACACTCCGAAGAACTTGACCACGCGCAGATGGATTTCGTGCGCGTCCTCCTTGATGAGGAAGTCGAAGAGGTGGCTGCCGCTCACCCACTTGAACTCGAGGCCCACATGGGTTTTTCTGATGAGGTCAATCGGCTTGGACTCGTTGAGACGAAAAGGGAAGAAGAGCGCGGACTGCGAATAGAGGTCCTTGGTGTCCTCCACGAAAATCTTGACCGTGTTGTTGTACCGCTTGACGCACAGGTTGACGCCCCGCATCGAGAACGCGCGGCCGATGTCGAGAAACTCAAAAAGCGGGATGTGCCGGCGGATGAGCTGGTCGAACACGCGTGCGTAGTCAGCGGCCGTGATTTTGGGCGCATAGATGGAGAGTTCGGAATATTTCTTCACTCGTCTGGCCATGAGAGTCCACCGGAATTGTATGAATCAGGGTTTGCGGGGCAGAATTTTAACCCCACAACCCATCAATTTACATTCTTTGTAATATTCTATCACTTTTTATATTTATAAAGGTTTGTCCCGATTTCCCCCTCGTTTTAGCCAATCTTTTCTTTCAGGCCTGCCTGTGAGCCTGCCGGGGTTGGGGGAGGTTGTAGATGGAGGGGCCTAGGCGCTTGTCTTTTTCCAGTTTGGCGGCTATTTCAGCCAAAACAAGCTTTTTGACGCGAAGATACTCGTCTTTCGGATATTCCACATTCCCGATTGCATACCTCTTCGCCTTCACATTAAAACAGAACATGCAATTCTCCAGATTCTCGCAGTTGTGGCAGAACATCGAATCGGAGCAGTTGTTGCAGCTGTCCAGCTCGAAGCACCGGCTCACCTTGGTGGAGAAATGGCAGTTGACGCTGAATTTGCTCTCCCGCGCCTCCCGGCAGCCGAACAGAAATTCGCACGAGCGCGGCATGAGGCAGTAGGCGCACAATTTGGAGAGCATGAACAGCGTGCCGTGGTAACAGTCGCTCGAATCTATGGCCAGCGGCGCCTCGATGTCGTTGGACAGCTTTCCGGTGCGCCACGTGGCGCAGAAGTAGGCAATTGGGTTGATGGCTTGAGGCGCCTTCCCAAACGAAAGGCCCGTCACCTCTCCTTCATCCAGCGACATGCGCTCTCCGGCGAAATCGGCCTGCGCCTGCGCAAGCAGCCGGTCTTTTGGAAATGTCATGAAATTGGAGAAATCGACCAGCAGAACCTCTTCCTTGTCTGCGCAAGATTTGGCGTTTTCTAGACGGACAGCCGAATCCCGGCCAAGCATCTTGGCATAAGCATCCACCGGCCCAAGCCGGCAGCCGAACAGCACCTGGCTGGTCTGGCCGAACGCTTCCTCGATTTTGCTCTTGTCCTCTGCCTCGGCCTTCCATTGGCCCCAGCCGGGCATGGCCATCACGGCCCCCAGCTTAGAATGGTCCGGCTTTCGCTTTTCCACCATGTCGACGAGCGAGGGCAGCCGTTTTTTTGCCTCCAGCTCAGCCCGCATCTCACCAATCAGCTTTTTCTTGAGCTCCAGATACCTCTCTTTAGGCAGCGCCAGATTTCCAATGCAATTGCGCTTGTTCTTGAGATGGAAGCAGAACAAACATTCCTGACAGCCAGTCAGCCCGTGAGAGTAATGGCAGTCGGACGAGAATTCGGATTTGGACAGCATCAGCGCCCGCGTGACGTCCCACACTGCCGCGGAGCGGATGCAGTAATGCACCGGCCCCATCCCATGGCAGCCGAATATGTAATCGCTGTACCCTCCCCGGCTGCAATATCCCACGTATTTGGAGAACGCCACCCGCTCGGAATGGTGCGTATGAAAGCAGTCGGTGATGACCGTGCTGTCCTGCACGAACTTCGAATTGCCCAGCACTATGTTGCCTGAATAGATGATGCGGTCGGACACTGCCTCTGCCAAGCTGTCGATGTCCTTGACGTCGTTGATGGAGAGGGGCCCGTATTTCGCATCCAAATCCATCTCGTCAAAGCTGGCCATCTTGGCGTCTTTGGAGTAATTGGAATAGACAGACACCACTTCTTTTCCCGAGAGGCAGGAGGGGCGCGTCATGCGCGGGCCATGGTCCTCGAGGAGCCATTTTTCATACTCCTCCAGAGCGCCAACTTCTCCGCCCAAGATTGTGCGGCAGGTGCTCTTCCATGCGCTCTCAAGTTCATCAGAAGGCCGGCTCATAGTTTGCACCCGATGGAGTATACGCTCCAATCGAGTTTTTTATCCTTCTCCAGCTGCCTGTGCGTTTTCAGCTCAAAGTTTCTTCTTCACTTCCCCCGCCACTTTCCCAAATTCCGGTAAAACCCCCACCAGCGCCCCCAGCTCGCTCTTCCACACTCTTCCCAGCCCGTCTATCCGCTTTTTCAGCTCATGGCGGTCATATCCAATGCCTTCGGCCAGCAGCTTGCCTGTCACAAGGACCTCGTCCAGCTCCACGCCCTTTTTGCACAGCAAAAAATGCAAATCATACAAATCCCGCGCTTTTTTGCGGCCCATCAGCGCCCGCACCTTCTCGGCCGCAATCTCTTCGGGCTTCATCACCGCGAAAAGAAATGGCGCGATGTCAGGATATCGGGGCGCCATCTCAAGCACATCCGGCTTGCGCTCCGTCCTCTCCCTTAGCGAGATGTCAATTTCCAGTCCGCACCGCCCGCGCGGGTCCTGCCTGAACAGGATGCCCTCGATGGAGAGGCGGGCGCACACGCTCTGTCCGGTCTCGTGGCAGTCCTTGATGGCCGTTCTCTCGCCTCCCTGCCCCAGCCAATCCGCAAGCTGTTTCAGCCGCTCCTTAACATCAAACCCTTCTTCGCCGCTCATGTCGAAATCCAAATCCTCCGAGAATCTTGGCAGGCCGTGCGCTTTTTGCAATGCCGTCCCGCCCTTGAACACCAGCCCGCCTTTGTCAGAAAGATACGAGAGCATCTTGCACTGGTAATACTCCTTCTCCTGCTGCGCCAGGGTG
>CAYIMK010000111.1:0-3727 GCA_964364595.1 Microcaldota archaeon
AGAACCTCGCCGTTGCGGCTGGCAAAGGCAATGGGGTTGTCGGAGTCGCCCCAGTTGTCCTCCTCTTTGGACAAGTCGAGGGCCAGGCGGCCTTCCACCTTGCCGACGGCAACTGCAGACACCATGTCTTTCATGGGAATGCCTGCGTCGGCCAGAGCCACGGCGGCTGCTGTTACCGCAGCGCAGCGCGTGCCGCCGTCAGACTGCAGCACGTCGATGAAAACATCAATGGCGCTTTTCGGGTAGGATTCTGCAATAACAACGTTTTCGAAAGCCTCGCGGATTACTTTGGACAATTCCTGCGAGCGGCGGGACGGGCCCGAGCGGCCATGTTCCTCAAGAGAGCAGAAAGGCGCCATATTGTACCTGCACCTCAGAACTGCGCGGTAAGGGGATTCGTCATGGCGGGGAATGCATTCGCGCGGTCCGAACACGCCTGCCAATATTTTGTTCTTGCCCCAAATCACCAGCGCGGAGCCGGCGGCGTCGTTGAGCACGCGCGCCTCAATCGAGAGAGGGCGCAGCTCGTCGAAATCGCGCCCGTCAAGGCGTTTGCCGTCTTCGCGAAGAAGAGGGGGCTTGCTTTTGGATGCACCAGTCATCATAGTCACCTTTGCAAAATCAATAATCTGTTTTAGCATCAACCATATCATTTTTCGAATCAATCATATCTCAAATCAAACTTGGGGCTGGTTCGGGCTCTGGGGCGCTCTTGCCGAACGGGGCGAATAATCCGAATCCGCGGCCTCGTCTCCCTGCCCGCCCTGCGAAGGCGCGGAAGGTGCCATCTGTTTTTGCGCTATGCCACCTTTCGCCGCCTTCTCCCTCAAAAGCGCGGCCACGCGGTCAGTGAGACCTGTGGTGTGGGCCTGCGCCTCCACCATGCGAATGGCCTCGACTGCGAGGGCGTGGTTGCCGCTGAAAGACACGAACACGTATCCGTTGCGCCCGACAATCAACTGACAGCCGGTCATCTGCGCGATTGTGTTAATCATGGAATTGCGCTTGCCGATAAGGCGCGGAACCTTGACGGGGGAGATGTGCTCGAGCCATCCGCCCTCCAGCGGGCGCGCATCGGCCAAGTCAATCGATTTGACCTCGTCGACGTTGATGACGCGGGCCTGCACCATGCTGCCGAGGCGGAATGTTGCCCTCGAATCGCGGCTGGACAAAAAGCCGGAGAACGGCTCGCCCAGCTCGACGTTGTAGCCGGTGAAGCGGATGTCGGTCACATAGCCGACTACGATGTCCTCGACAAGCGGCTCGTAGGGGCCCTCAAGCGGCACGAGATGGCCGTCATCACTCAAGAGACTGAGCGCTGTCGCATAAGTCTTGTGGCCGTCTGAAAACGTGTAGGCCATGCGCTGGGGCTGGTCTGAAACGACTTCGCCCGGAACGACGATTTTGGACATAGGAATATCCCTCCGATATGGTCGGCCCAAACAGGGGCCATGGAACTACTAATCAGGTTCCGTTTTTGTTTCGGGTGTACAGGGAAGTTTGGGGCCCTATATATAATAAGATATATGGTCGGCCACAGTGTCAAGTCCGAACCGGGAGGCTAGACTGGATTGGGGCAGAAATAATGCCGCTCGAAAATGGTAGTCCCTTCGCGCTTCATCAGCCCGCTGTTGAGCTTGTTCTTTCCCCGCAATTCGTCTGCCAGATGCTGTGCATTCCACGGCTCGATTTCCAGCTTTGAAGCAATGGTGAAGATATCCAGGCCGGGCTCCCGCCGCAACAGCTCCAGCAGGCTTTTTTGTTTTTCGGAATCTTTCACAATGCCCATGCAATCACCTATTTGCGCGCTAAACGATTTAAACGAACTCCATAATGTTCTTAAATCAATACTCTCGTTTCGAGATGTCTTTTCAACTCCAAAATCGACGCGAATTCCCCATCCGCCGGCTTCTCCGACTGGTCGTCTTTATGCCGTTCTGTCCGAATCCTGATTGTCCGGATTCCGGCCGCTTGGCCCGCATCGATATCCTCAGTGCTGTCCCCGATTATCGCCGCGCGTTCCGGCCGGATTTTGTTCAGGTCCAGATGCTCCTTCAGCTGTTTGGCTTTGCTGTCTCCCTCCTTTCTCATGTCGACGACAAGGACCGCGCTGAACTTGTCTTCCAGATCACTAAGCATCAGTTTGGTGAACTGATAATTACACACGCCACGCGTGATGCAAAAGACAACACCTTCTGACTTCTTCAGCCCCGCGATGAGGTCGAACGCGCCCTCAAATGGCATGAGCGCCTTGTTCTTTGTCTCTTTGTAGTTCCAAAACAGCCTGGCTGCGAGCGAATCTCCAGTGTGCTTTGGCGACAGGGAATAGGGCGACGGGATTTTCCTGCAGAATCCCTCAAAATCCCCGATTTCGAATTCCGAATGCCTGTTCTCCTGATAGGCTTTGTCCATTTCGCGCATGAATGCCTCCATGGGGAGCCTCACGGACAAATCTTCATCGCATTCGCTCGCCAGCTTGTGATAAGCCCGCTCCAGCCCAAGCGCGCTGGCTTTGGCCGTCATGAGGAGCGTATCATCCAAATCGATGTAGAAGTATTTTACCAAGTTCAGGTTCAGCACGAGCCGGACATTGTCTGCCGGCGTTTTTAACCGCAGGCAGACCTGCTTTGCTTTGGTTCCTAACCCCCAGTCTGAACCATAAGAGATAAGTGGGGCAGCCCCGTCCTTTCTCTGGAGCTTACGCCCTTGACCCGGCTGGCTCCAGAGGCGGATTGGTATGGGACGGGACTGGGCCCTCTATGAGAGGGGACTAAAAGACAGAAAAAGGCATCTGGTGGAGTTCCTCCTCCAGCAGCCCACCAAAGGACAGCTGGGGGCTGAGCTGGAAGGCATGAACAAACGCAAGAATGGCCCGCCATTCCAGCTGCCGGAATCCATCATCCAGTTTTCCATGTTCCTCAAGAGCGTTTTTCCCGTCGATGACCGCACCCTCATCATCTTCATCAGCGGGCTGCTGGACCGATGGATGAAAACCGGAAAGGAGTTCTGCCACTCTGCGCTGGTCAAGCGCAGAGATAAAGTGGATTTTGACTTCCCCTCCAGAATCAGCCCTGAGCATCTGAAGGGCAAGAGAATCTATTTTGACGGCGTCTGCTACCGCTTGGGCAGGGGCGGCTACTACCGCAGCAAGCAGTACAACACGCCTGTCAAATACATCAGAATTGGCGTGTTCACGGATGAGCAAGGCCATGCCCTGGACTTCTGCATCGGAGATGAGCACGATGCAGAAATCAGCATGATTAGGGAGAAAATGCCGCTCATCACCAAGAGCGGCGCAGAAGCCCTGGTGGTGGATGGAGCAGGCATGGCCCATGATGTGGTGGTGGATTTGACCAAGGCCGGCATCAGGCCTGTCATCCGGGCCTCTGACCAGGTCAAGGCGGCCTACAAAAACAAGCCGCCACCGACGCGGCTGGCCAAGCCAAAGAAAGAGGAGGAAATTATTTGGGAGAGATACATCCAGGCGCAGCAGGACCATGACAAATGGAAAAAAGAGAGCGGCTACACCATGAGATGGCCCTATTCAGAGGGCTATTTCTCCGCCCTCAAGAGGGGTTTTGGGGAGACGGTGGTCAGCCGCTGCCCAAAAGGCATCCATGACGAGCTCTGCGTCAAGTTCCTCCTCAAGGAGGCGGCGACGCCCCTCCTCTGGGGCTAGAGGGGCGGCTGTCAGCGGGAGCGAGCGAGGAGTTATTCACCAAAGCAG
>CAYIMK010000112.1:0-3724 GCA_964364595.1 Microcaldota archaeon
CATCGTGCGCACCGCCTTCTTCGGCGAAGTGGACGCGGAGAAGCACATCTGGATGGAGATTTCGCTGCTTCTGCTCATCGCACTGGTGGCCGAGCGCCTCGTGCAGCAATGGAAACAGCCGTTTGTGATGGTGCTGCTGGTGCTGGGCATCATCATCTCCCCCTACACGCTGGAGGTAGTGTGGCCCCCAGTCGCACAGGCGCTGGCGCCGCTGGTATCGCCATACGGATTCCACCCCAGCCCCCAGAACCTGCCCAACCTGGTGAGCGAGAACGAGCTCATTCGCACGTTCGCCAACCTGGGCGTCATCATCCTGCTGTTCCGCATCGGGCTGCACTCCAAATTGGAGCTGGTGTTCAACCTCAAGAATCTGGCCATAGCCCTGGGCGGCGTCATCCTGCCGTTCGCGGTGGGATACCTCTACGCGCAGGGCACGGGCGGAAGTTTTGCCTATGCCCTCTTCGTTGGAGCCGCCCTCACAGCCACCTCGGTCGGCATCACGGTGGCGGTGCTGGAGGAAATGGGGCTGATGGGCAAGCCGTTTGCTCAGGCGATTTTGGGGGCGGCAGTCATCGACGACATACTGGCGCTTTTAGTGCTGGGCCTGATTCGCAACATCCCGACAGAAATCAACGCTGCGGCGCTGATGCCGATGCTCTACATGCTTGGCGTGGCCGTGGTGTTCGTAGTCTCGGGCCTGGCTCTGGGCCGGCTGTTCATCAACCGCTTCTTCGGTCAGGCCGAGCCAGAGCTCTCCAAGCGCACGCTCTCGGGCCTTTTGGCCATCCTCTTTTTCTACGCCTTTGCGGCCGAGAGTTTGGGGCTGTCGGCTATTGTGGGCGCGTTCATCGCCGGCCTTGTAATCAGCTATGCGCCCGCGGGCCACAAGCTCAACGAGTCGCTGATACCGCTCGACGTGCTGTTTACTCCCGTATTCTTCATCTCACTTGGGATGCTGGTGGATGTGTGGGCGATTCCGGGCATTCTGCTGCCGGTGCTGGTGCTCACGCTGCTGGCCATACTGACCAAGATGATTGGCTGCGGCCTGCCGGCGCGCCTCATGGGCATGAACCTCAGGCAGAGCGTGCTGGTTGGCTTCGGCATGGTGCCGCGCGGCGAGATTGCGCTCATCATCGCTCTATTGGGCCTCACCGCGCTGGACGCGGCCGGGCAGCCGGTTCTCTCGGCCTCCCAATACACTCTGATTGCATCCATGGCGTTTCTCACAACAATCATCGCGCCGGTGGGGCTGAGATGGCTGCTCTCCTCCGGGGCTGATGGCAAAATCAGGAGTTAAGTTTTCCATGCGCGTGCTGTTCGTCTGCATCCACAATGCCTGCCGCAGCCAGATGGCCGAGGCATTCTTCAACCATTTGGCAAAAGGCGCGTCAGCCTCTTCCGCCGGCAGCAAACCCGACGATAAAATCGACCCGAAAACAATCGAGGTCATGAAAGAAAAAGGCCTCGATATCGGGGGAAAAACTCCATCCGGCTACTCTCTTCATATGGGCAAACAATTCGATTATGTCGTCACCATGGGGTGCAAAGAGGACTGCCCAATCACGCCCGCCGGCCGCACCATCCCTTGGAACATCGAGGACCCCAAAGGCAAGCCAGTCGGCGAATACCGGCGCGTGCGGGATATGGTGGAACAAAAGGTGCTCTCTCTTATCAAAGAATTGGGGCTCAACGCCTAAAAGAACATTATTAATCCCCCGCTCCTTCATCATCTCATATGGTTCTGGAATCAATCCTGCTGGCCACCTTCATAGTGAGCGCCATCTCGCTCATCGGCGTGCTCACTCTTTCAATCAAGGACAGGCTGCTGCACCAGCTCCTGCCTCTCTTTGTCGCGTTCGCGGGCGGCAGCATGCTGGCCACCGCATTTCTTCATGCCCTGCCCGAGGCGCTCGATTCCTCCCCGGCCGGCTCGGTGATGCCGCTGGTGATGGCCGGCATCCTCATCTTTTTCTTTATTGAGCGCTTTTTGCACTGGCACCACCACCACAAGCACCATCATTCCGGAGACAAGGGCGAGCAGAAGCCCACAACCTACCTGGTGCTCATCGGTGATGCCGTGCACAATTTCATTGACGGCACAGTCATCGCCGCCTCTTTCATTGCCTCATGGCCTCTGGGCGTGCTGTCCACTCTATCCATCATCGCGCACGAGATTCCGCAGGAAATCGGCGACTTCTCGCTGCTGATTTGGGGCGGCTTTTCCAAGAAGCGGGCGCTGGCTTTCAACTTCCTCTCCGCCCTCACCGCCTTTGCAGGCGCCATCCTCGCATTCTTTCTTGCGCCCATGGTGCCCGGCCTTGTATCCATCCTCCTGCCTCTTGCGGCCGGCAATTTCATCTACATCGCCTGCGTTGACCTGGTGCCTGAGATGCACAAGGAGCGCGACACCCGCCGCTCGCTCATGCAGCTGGGCTCCTTCCTCGCCGGCATTCTGCTGGTGGTTGTCGTTGGCTTGCTGCTCGAGCCGCCCGGCGCCTAAAGACAAAGCCGCCGGTTGAATGCAAAGCCATTAAACCATCCTCCGCCCCATTCTCGTCATGCCTATCCCCAATTTCAAGAACCGCTCGTGGGCCCTTGTGCTGCGCCTGCTGCGCTCCTGCCCCATGACTCTGGAGGTGGTGGACGCCCGCGACGTTGCCGCCACCCGCGTGCCGCGCCTCGAGCGCCTCGCGGGCCGAAAGCTGGTGCTGGTGGCCACAAAGGCCGACCTTCTGCCCGGCTCTCCGCGCGGCCTCGTTGTCCAGGCAGGGGGCCTCACCATCTTCTACACCTCGGCGCGCACCCATGGCGGCATCGAGGAGCTGAAAAACTGGATTCTGGACAAGTCCGAAATACGCTTCGCCCGCTACGGCCGCCCCCGTCTCATACACGGCACGCTCATGCGCACGTTCGACATCCTCATCTACGGCATCCCCAACGTCGGCAAAAGCTCGCTGATTAACGCCATTCGCGGCCGGCACGTCTCAGCCACAGGCTTTAGGGCAGGCATCACGCGCGGCGTGCAAATCATCAACCTGGCCGAAGGCGTGCGCCTCATCGACATGCCCGGCGTGGTGGACTGGTCGATTGGCGAGGAGCACCTTGCGCTCCATGCCGCGCTCGACGTGGAAAAACTGAAAGACCCTCTCTCGGTGGCCGAACGGCTCGTCGAGCAGTTCATCGCCAAAAAAGACGACGGCCTCGCCAACCATTTCGGCGTCCCGATGATGGGGGACGCGGAATCGCTTCTCGCCTCCATCGCCAAACGGCGCGGCAAATTGCTCAAAAAGGGCGAGCCGGACGTGGACGAGGCTGCCAAAATCGTGCTGCGCGAATGGCAGAAGGGCAAATACGTATTGTCGAAAGTCAGCGGTCTTTCGGCAGCAAAAGCCCTTCCGAAGTCCAAGCCGAGCGGTTAATTAATTTTCTTCACCCTGCCTGACTCATGGGAGACGACTTCTCGCCAGAACAGAAAGCCATCCTCTCGCGCTTCTGCACCAATGTGGACAAGAGCACCTTCGCCCTCATCAACCTGCCGCAAGTCGTATGCGGCGCGCTGTTTTCGAGGTATTCGCGAAGCACAAAAAGCGCAAGAAGGGTTCTTCTCGAGGAATTCATACAAAATCCGGAAATGAAATTCGAGGAAATCGTTGGAATGGCCGGCGGCTCGAAAGCCGGTGGTCCATCTTCTTCCGCCGCCAATCAGCTTGTGGCCACCCAAAAG
>CAYIMK010000113.1:0-3701 GCA_964364595.1 Microcaldota archaeon
CTCCCGCGCCGGCCACCAGGATTTCAATCCCCCCTTCTTCGCTCGTCATGCTCCCACCTGAGCCGTTCCACCCTGCTGAACTATAAAAAGGGTAGGCCCAAAGCGCAGCTATTGCTGGTTATTGGCTGTGATTTGCGCCGCTTCCTGCCTTGCTTCTACTCCCAGCACGACGGTGTGCAAATCGTTGGGGTCTATGAACGATTTCCCGTTGCCGTCTCCGTATATGTTCTCTTTTTCCGGGCTTTGAGCCGGGGAGGCAGCGGCCGGTTCTGTTTTTTCAAAGCGCTCGATCAGCTTCTGTATGCGGAGCGAAAGATTCACGCCTTTGAGCGCGAGTTTTTCCTTTAATTTAGCCAGATTTTTGGATTGTTTCTGCTCTGCACAGTCGAGATTTACCCGCTGCGTGCTCTCGGAGCGCTCCGTCGAACCATTCTTCTTCACATTGTCCGCTATGCCCCTCTTCTCGAGGGCATACCACTCTGAAAGGTAGTTCTCGGCCCTGACGCAGAAACGCACGGCCATCACGCTGTTGTAGTCGCCCAGAAGTTCGGCGATAATGACTGATTTCTCCATTCTGCCCAATTTGTCATTTGCACGGTGGACCTCGTCCTGTTTCTGCTCGAAGACAGAATTAAAGCGCTCGTTCTCACGCACCAGACTTTCAACCCACTCGCTAGCTTTGGGGTAGCCCGAATCAGCCACCAGCTCCAGCGCTTCAACATACAACTTGATGTTGGCCACCTTCATCTTGCCGTTCCCGTTCACCTGCACGCGCCTCGAGTTCTTGGCTACGGCGACAAGGGCCTCGGCCGCAATCACGCTCTGGCCAAGCTCCTTCGCCTCTTCGGCCACCTTCCTGAGCAGATTGAGCGCAGCCTGTGCCTCGCCCTTTCCATTCAGATGTTTCACGCGCGTGTTCATGGCATCTAGGAATGCATCGACTCCATCCTTGTCTTTGGGCGGGGCCGCCTTGAACTGGCTGAGCGCCGTTTCCCACAGATCCTGCCTTTTCACTGCCGGATGGAGGAAGAGGTTGAATTTGTGCATGACTTTTTGGAATTTGCCGGACTCTTTTTCTTCCGCCTTTTTTTGCCCGTTGCCGTTGCTGCCGGGTGTCAGATTAGTGCCTAAGTTAGCAATGCCATTAGTCATTTCTATCCCTCCTTGAGAATAAGCTGTGCGCGGTTATTTTCGGGGCTGGGCCATCGGAAGAATCAGAGTATGCAAAAGCTCTCAATCCTGTCATTCGGCTGTTCCCTCGCCACACTGCTTCACTTTACGACACCGAAGATTAAAAGCGTTTGTCCGGGGGGAACGCGGCGGGAGAAATAAGACGCGGAAGAAAAATCGTGAAGTGGTAAGAGCAACCGCCCTTGCCCAGACGCTGGAGGCCAGAATTCAGAAGTGTCAGCTCCGCCTTGTATCTGCACAGCACGGGCCCGGTCGCTTAGGGTTGCACCTTCCGGCCTCACCCGGTTCGCTTCCAAGGCCCGTCCGCGCAGGCATAGGCCTCTACGCTTAACTCCTGCTCACGGCCGCCAACGCACTGAACGCCGGCAGCCTGTCGGTCCCGTCTAAAGGGGGTTTACGGCAAGGAGGGGCCCCTGGCCCCCCGACCACTCTTACCAGTAAATGATGGGCATTTTGGAGTTTAAATAATAATGGGCATCTTCGGGTTTTGGCGACCGATTTTCAGGTTCCCAGGCGCGCCTCGAGGCGCGCCGTTGGGGCTTGTTTTGCATTTTCTATTTTTTCCTATTCCGGTTTTCGAAAATATATAGCGGACCGTTAGTCAATTTCTGCTCAAACGGCGCAGGCACGATGCTCGCGTTCTCGCACGCGCCCACCCGCAGCACCACATAATCGTATTCCTCGCCAATCCGCGTCCAGTTGATTGCCTGATAATATTCCTTCCAGTGCCTGCATTTCTCCGCCGTTGGCCTGGCGAACACCTTGTAAGCCAAATCCCCGATGGCCGCATTCAATTCCGTCCGCCCATGCGCCCTCCCATCCTTGAACTGGACAGGGCTGTACTGCTCGGCAAACACGTACGGAGCATAGACGCCTTTTTGCACCACCCAATAGCCCCACGCATGGAAATACGGGCTCACAGTGCCCTGCTCGCCCGTCATGGCGAACCCCTCGCCAATCGGCAAGACGGCAATCCGCGGCCCGCTCAACTGGCCCGCCGCTGCCGGCTGCAGGTAATCTGCCACCGATGCAATTGCCTCCAGCCGCGGCTGCTCGGCCACCCAGCCAACCATCATCACGCCCATCTCAACCGCGGTGAAGATGAGCATGGCGATGGCCAGTTCGGTAATAAGCTGTTTTGCGCCCCGTTCGGCCATGGGACGGAATACTGCCGCCGCCAGCGCGAAGATGAAGAACGGCCACAGGCGCGGTGCTGCGAACTGCCAGCTCGCCGTGCTCTCGGGCAGCAGCATGGCGCCCGCGGCCAGCAAAATGGCAACTGCCAGCCAGCGCGCGGCCGGCATCCAGCCATTTTTCTCGGAGCGCATCCAGAGAAGGATGTCAGTTGCCACGATGACGAGGAAGATGATGCTGAGCGCGGGATTGGGCGGAATATGCAGAAGGTAATTCAGCTCCTGCCACGGGCTGCCCCACACCATCCGCCCACCCTGCTCCGGAGCGAGGATTGGGCCCAGGGAGAGAAGGGCAATAGCCAGCACTGGCAGGGCGAAAGCCAGGTCCCATCTGATGTTTTTGAAAAGATGGCCAAGGCCGCTTTTCGAGGGCCGGCCCAGACCGCTTTTTGCGCCACTGTCGTTCCAAGCGGCCTGTCCCGCTTCAATCAGCCGCATGACGCCGATGACGGCGACCAGCACAGCTCCAGCCACGATATGGGTTAGCGTGGCCAAAAGGGAAAGAAGAACGGCTCCCGCAAAGGCCTTTCCATCTCTATCTTTCGCCGGCTTCATCCAATATCCGGCCGCAATCAGGAACAGCGGGATGCTAAGCGCGTAATTGAGAAATCCCATCAGAAAGAACCAGTTGTAGGCCAGCGCCGCGCCAAGAGCCCCGCCCAACGGCTCGATGTCGGGGTGGATTTGGCGCATGAAGTAGGCGGCTCCCCAGATGCTGAGGATGATGGTGATGCACAGCAGCAGCCGGCCGCTCGTTTCTACCCCGACAAATGGGCCCAAGACGCGCATGAACCAGAAGCCGGTCGAATTCGGCAGCAGCAGGTTTGGATTGGCCTGCAAATAAGAGGGCCGGCCCGCGTCGTTCTCCAGCACCATATGCACGCCGGCCAGATGGTTCGGCCAGTCGTTGAGCGGGAGGTAGTGGAAATACCAGATTGGAACGAGAAGAAGGATGGTGAAGGCGAGCAGGGCCCAGAACCACCACGGCTTTGCATCCGCTTTCATATCTATCCCTTATCGCAACTGCTTTAAAACCGAAAGCGCCTATAATATACGCAGAAGCCTCTTTTCTTTTAGGGGGCGAAGCGTTTTTTCTTTTTCCGGGGTTTTTCTTTTTCCCGGGGAAAAAGAAAAAGCCCTGCTGGGGTCGTGCGGCCGTGCGGGCCGCAGGCCCCCATCCATCGGGCTGGGGTCGCATAACCCGGTATTGCGGCAGGTTGCTAACCTGTTGGGGGGAAACCCCCACGTGAGTTCAAACCAAGCCCTTTTCTTTTAGAAAAAGAAAAGGTCTAGGTATTATCCCAAAAGAAAAGAAGA
>CAYIMK010000114.1:0-3700 GCA_964364595.1 Microcaldota archaeon
CGCAGGCAATGGGCAGCGCAATGGCGCCGGCTGCCGCCGCACCGGCAGCTCCGGCTGCGGCGCCACAGGAGTCGATCGAAGATCGCCTCGGCAAGCTCAAGGGCCTGCTCGACAAGGGACTGATTTCGCAGGCTGACTACGACGGCACCAAGGCTGAACTGCTGAAGAAGCTGTTGGGTTAAGCTGCACCTCATGCAGACCGTTTCCTGTCCAAGCTGCGGGGCGCCAGTCAAGTTCCGCTCGCACGCCTCCGTCATGGCGGTGTGCGAGTTCTGCAACGCGTCCGTGCTCAAGGATGCCGATTCCGTCAAGGACATCGGCAAGATGTCGGCCGTGCTGGAAGACTTCTCGCCGATCCAGATCGGCACTTCCGGCGCCTTTGGCGGCATCAATTTCACCGTGGTCGGGCGCATCCAGCTGCGCTACCCGCACGGCATGTGGAACGAGTGGTACCTGCTGTTTGACGACGGCAGCAATGGCTGGCTGGGCGCCGGGAGAGCGCGGCGGCCGAGAGCTCGCCGGTGGTGTCAGCCATAAGGGCGTTCATCTCCTTGATGTACGCTTTCTGCATGGCATTGAGGTCTTTCTGATAGGAGAGGCTGCCAAGCGTGAAATCGAGCTTGGCCTCGTTGATCGCCTTGGTGGTTTTGATGACATACTTCATGGAGTCGAGCGTGCGCTCCTGCGCGGCCTTGATGACGTCAAGAGACAGCACTTTGGGGGGGAACCCCGCGAC
The DNA here is from genome assembly GCA_964364595.1 of Microcaldota archaeon. Lineage (GTDB taxonomy): Archaea > Micrarchaeota > Micrarchaeia > Anstonellales > Anstonellaceae > CAIXYX01. The sequence goes on from CAYIMK010000114.1 coordinate 737, forward strand.
GCCGGTGTTCAGGGTGTCCTGCGCCTTGGCGAGAGCGCTGCCGCCGACGGCGACGCCGACGCCGGTACCGCCGATGATAATGACTTTGCTAATCGTTTTCATATCCAATCACCCGCACCTTTCCAGAAGGTGTGTTCGGCGATGCATGACGTGCATCACCACATCTTAACATAAATATAAACTTACATATTTATATAGGTTTCGAAACTATACGGGCCGGAGGAAAGGCCTGGATTTGGCTTCCCATTACGAGATAGAATGTGGAAAATTGGAGTATAGCTGCTTTGTTTAATGTTCGGTGGATAAGGCGGAATTGCGTGTATTATATAATATTAGGAAAGAGCAGGGAAAAGAAGAAGAAAGACTGAAAAAGGACGAAAAAAGTGAAAAACCAAAAAGAAAAGAATTGGGGGAGAGGGGAAAAACTCCCTAATAATCGTCGCCGCCCATGCCGCCGGGCCCGCCGGGGCCGCCCTGCGGCGCCTTGGCCTTCGACGAAATCATGTCGTCGATGCGCAAAATCATGCGCGCTGCCTCGGAGGCGGACTGGATTGCCTGTCTTTTCACCTTGGCCGGCTCGAGCACGCCCACGGCCTTGACGTCCGCGATTTTGGCCGCGTATACGTCGATGCCCCATGAGGCGTTGCCGGTTGAGCTGTGCTTGGAGCGCAGGGCCACCAGCGTGTCGATGGCGTCCATGCCCGTGTTTTCAGCCAGAGTGCGGGGGATGAACTCGAGCGCCTCGGCAAAGGCCTGGATGGCCAGCTGCTCGCGGCCGCCCACCTTCTTGGCATACTCGCCCAGGCGCGCAGCCAGCTCCATCTCGGCAGAGCCGCCGCCATAGACATAGTGGCCTTCCTCGACGGCCGCGCTGACCGCGCCGATGGCGTCCACAATGGCCCGCTCGGCTTCGGCCACCACGTGCTCGGTCGATGCGCGCACGAAGAGGGTGACCGACTTGGGGTCCTGGCAGTTCTCCACAAAGACCATCTTCTCACCGGCGATGGAGCGCTCCTCCACGGTTCCGGCGTCGCCCAAATCCTTGCCTGCGAGGTCGTCAAGCGAGGAGACGATGCGGGCGCCCGTTGCGCGCGCGAGCTTCTCCATGTCGGACTTCTTCACGCGGCGGACAGCCAGAATTCCCTTCTTGGACAGGAAATGCTGGGCCATGTCGTCAATTCCCTTCTGGCAGAAGAGAGCGTTGGCGCCCGACTTGGCGATTTTCTCCACCATGTCCTTGAGCATCTTCTCCTCCTGGTCGAGGAAGGACTGCATCTGCTCGGGGGACTTGATGTCGATTTTGGCGTCGATTTCGGTCTTCTCGATTTCGAGCGCCGAGTCAACGAGGGCGATTTTGGCCTTGTTGAGGGATTTGGGCATGCCCGAGTGAACGACCTCCTTGTCCACCAGCACGCCCTGAATCAGTTTCGTGTCATGGATGTCGCCGCCCGACTTCTTCTCTATCTTGATGAGCTCGTCATCGACGAAATACTTGCCGCCCTTTTTCTCGGCCACCTGCGTGACGGCCTTGACGACCAGCTTCGCCAAATCGTCCTTGACCACGCCCCCGGCGATGGACTTGGAGCCCATCGAGATTGAGGCAATCTTCTCCAGGGTGGCCGTGTCGCTCAAGCTCACCGGCTGGCTGATGTTGCCCAAAAACTCCTCGCAGCGGGCGGCCGCGTCCATGTAGCCCTTGACAATCGTGGAGGCGTGGATGTCCTGGTCTAGCAGGTCGCCGGCATTCTTCAAAAGAGCGCCCGCGATGACCACGGCGGTCGTGGTGCCGTCGCCGACTTCCTTGTCCTGCGTTTTGGCAATCTCGACCATGATTTTGGCGGCCGGGTGCTCGACGTTCATCTCCTCAAGGATGGTGGCGCCGTCGTTTGTGATTATGATGTCTCCAAGGTCGGACACAAGCATCTTGTCCATCCCTTTCGGGCCCAATGTGGTGCGCACGATGTTGGCCACTGCGTAGCCCACCATGATGTTGGTGCGCTGCGCGTCGCGGCCCAGGACGCGCTGGCTGCCCTCAGGCAGGCCGTTCTGGTTCTGCATTCTGTCTGCCATAATAAAACACCTCGATAGAATCGTGCTGTTGGGTGTATCTTCTACGGAGATATATCCCGCAGAAGATGCGTTCTAATCCTGTTTGAAATGATAATTTCAGTTAAAAAATAAAAAATGTTCGAGTATGCCGATGCGCGGCCCATAAGCGGACGCTGGCAAATTCTACTTGCCCAGCACCGTGATTTTGCCGTATTTGCCGGCCGAAATCTGGGGCTGGCCCTTGAAGTCGGACACCCAGCCGTTCTCGATCTTGACCTTGTCGCCCACGTTGATGCGGTCGATGTCGTCGTTCCACAAGGACAGGACAATCTCGCCCGACTCGTCCTTGATGGTCGCGCTGCACACGCGCAGGCGCTTGCCGAATTTGGACACCACGTCGCGGGGCTCGTCCTTGGCGGAGATTTCGCCCTCGATGGTGATATTGCCGGTTCCGGCGCGCACTTCAGATATATTGGTCATGTCAAAACCTCGACTCTGATTGAATGAACTGAAGAAGGGTTGGTCTAATCATGTATATAATAGATATAGGTGGGGTGCAAGCGCTCAGAAGTTCCCCGCCCCGATAAAAACGCGTTCTTCGGCGTGGAGAAAAACTTCCGCCCCGAAGAGCGGGCAAGACACGTTTTAGCCTTTTTCCAACAGAATGCTCGCGGCGCAGGCATCGCAAAAATCGTCCAAAAAGACTAAACAGAAAATGGCGCGTAACGGCGTCTGAAACGTTCTCTTAACGCCGTGGCCGGGAGAATCTTAAGCGCTTACGACAGCCGTCTGGAGTTTTTAAATATTGCTTGCCTGGATGGTTGCATGAAAGCGACTTATGCGAACAGCGGCGTGGACGTACAAGCGGTCAAGGCGGTGCAGGCGCGCATCAACGCCCTCATCGGCTCCACGGCC
>CAYIMK010000115.1:0-3663 GCA_964364595.1 Microcaldota archaeon
GCCCTCACCCGCCGCAAAGTTGGGCCGGCAGACCGGTTGGGCCATTTGATTGGAAGAAAAGACGTGACTTTTCTCACGGCAGACGTGACCAAGCCGTTCGTGATTCCGGCCGGGGTGGATTTTATGGTGCATGGCGCCTCGCCCGCCTCGCCAAAAGATTATCTCGCGCGGCCGATTGAAACGATGGATGCGAACGTGAACGGCCTGCGCACCATGCTCGAATATGCGGCTGCAAACAAAATCTCCGGCCTTCTCTACATTTCAAGCGGCGCGGTGTATGGCGACATACCGGCCAAAGAGATGCCTGTAAAAGAGGACTATGCCGGAAACACGCCGCTGGATTCTGAGCGGGCCTGCTACAACGAATCCAAGCGCTATGCTGAAACGCTTGCATCCCAATTCAGGCGCCTGCATGGCGTGCCGGTCAAAATCGTGCGCCCGTTCCACCATTTCGGCCCGGGCCAGCGGCTTGATGACGGGCGCGTGCTGGTTGACTTCCTTTCCGACGCGCTGGCGGGCCGGCCGATTCACGTGCGCTCCAGCGGCGACACGCTCATGACCTTCTGCTATGCCGCAGATGCGGCCGAGCTGTTCTGGCGTGCCCTTCTATCGGACTGCAACGGAGAGGCGTTCAATGCGGCCAGCGGCGGACCGGAATACACCGTGCGCCAGCTGGCTGACGAAGTGGCCGGCCTCTTTACGCCTCCGGCCAAAGTGCAGATGGACGCGGCCGCTGAGAAGGGCTACCAGAAAGGGGCCGTGAAACGCTCTCTGGCAGACATATCCAAAGCCAAGAAAATGCTCGCTTGGGAGCCGCGCACCGGCCTGCGGGAAGGATTGAAGCGCACATTGCGCTGGCACCAGGAAAGCGGCTGAAAGATAGAAGATAGATGAAGCAGCAGGATGACTAATGACAGATTGATGACAGGTGAAAGATTTGGACGATGACACAATCAAGGCGCTGGAGAACAGAATCCTTTCCGACGAGAAGTGCCGCCGCATCCTCGTCTGGAGCGCGGGCGGGGCCACGCGCTACTTCCTCTCCGTCATCTCGCCGAAATTCAAGGGGCGCATGATTGGGATAGTGGACAGCGACGAGAAGCTGGACGGCCGCAAAATGGACGGATTGACCATTAGCTCGCCTGCCAAGGCTGATTTTTCATCCGCGCGGGCCATCGTTATCACCTCAGAAGTGTTCCATAATGAAATCAGGAAGCAAATCAAGGGCATCTCGGCTTTCGGGGGCGAAACCATCGATTTGTTCGATGAACGCCTGAACCGCCTTGGAATAGACAAATGGCTGGAGCAGACCAATTCTTATGTCAAAAAGAACGGGCTGCGGCCCATTCTCTTCAACGGAGAAGACGCGCTTCTGCTGACGCAGAACGACACGCTGTTCTGTTTTGAGAGGACAATGCAGAACAACCAGATAGTGCTCGACATTTTGGCCAGCGGCCAGTACGAGAAGCGGGAGACCGACTTCGTGCTCTCCCGCCTCGGCGAGGGAAAAGTCATGCTCGACATCGGCGCCAACGTCGGCTGGTTCGCGATTCATGCCGCCAAGCGCTATCCGGGCATGCGCATCCACGCCTTCGAGCCGGCGCCGGCCACATATGGGACTCTTGTCAAGAATATCAGGTATAATCAGGTGGAGAAACAAGTTTCGGCCCACCAGCTGGCCGTGTCGGACAAGGAAGGAAGCGTCGAATTCACCTCCACGCTCGACACTGGAAATCATATCGGCAAAGATGCTGAAGGGGCCACTGTGCGGGTGCCTTGCACCGGCCTTGATGCTTTCGCCGCCAAGCATAACCTCTCGCGCGTGGATTTCATCAAATGCGACATCGAGGGCTATGAATTGATGATGCTGCTGGGGGCGGCAAAGCTGATTGAGCGCCACCACCCCATCCTGATGCTGGAAATCAACGAGGCCTGGACGCATCGGGCCGGCTACAAGCCGCAGGACATTCCCGCCCTTCTCGCCAAAGAGGGATATGAGATGCTCGCCCTCGACGAGAGCGGCTCGCTTGCTCCCCATTCGTTCGGCTCTGACAAGGAGATGCTGGAGCGCAACTACGTTTTTGTGCACAAAGGCCGCAAAACGAAATAGGCCCGGCCAGTCGGTTATAAAACTTGCATTCGTTGGTGTTGGCAATGCCCCCGCTCCTTACCATCGGCATTCCGACCTACAACCGGGCCAAGTTTCTAAGGCGCCTCTTGGAACAGCTCCGCGCAGAACTGGCTGGGCTGGATGGACAGGTCGAAGTCCTGGTTTCGGACAACGCTTCCACTGACGACACGCCACAAATCCTCAAAGAGCTGGCCGGCTCCATGCCTTTCCTGCGCATGCATCACAACAAGAGCAATGCGGGGGCGGTGCGCAATGTCCTGCAAGTCATGGGGATGGGCAGCGGGAGATATGTCATACTGATTGGAGATGACGACGGATATACGGGCGGAGCGCTGAAGCGGCTTGTGGATGATTTGCAAGCGGCTGGGCCGATTGATGCCGCCATCCTCAATTTCAATTATTCGAGCGGGCCTGCCTTTACAGTGCGGGGAGAGCATTTGGTGGCAGATGTCAAACGCCCCTTTGACGCGTATTTCATAGAGGCGCTCGCGCGCATCCAGTTCATCGGGGCCGTGCTTTTTTCCACAGCACTTGCGCGGCGCATCGTGGACTCCACCCGCCCCGATGGCGAGAGGGTGTTCATGAAAACGCCAAATGGCGAGAAGGAGCTGTGCTCCATACATCCACACATCTACGTGCTTCTCGAGTGCCTGCGCGCGGGCCAGAGCTTTGGCGTGTGCCCCTACCCGGTCGTGCAGAGCGTTGGGGACGGCGGGTTCGCTGATTTCAAGCAGAGGCGATTTCTCTTGGAGAGGGGCTTTGGTCTCATTTCCGACTGGGAAGAGAATTATTCAGATGTCGTGCCGGTCGGGCGCATCCGCTTTTTTGGCTCCCGGCCAAGCGAGGCGCTGAATTTCTTTTTGCTTTTCGAGCCCGGCCAGCCGGCGGAAGAAAGAAAAGTGCTTCGAAAACTCGCGAGAGAATATGCCCGGCTCTACCAGCGGATTGAAATGAGGGGATGGCGCTTCTTCTACGCCGTGGAATTCTTCAGCCGCGTTGTTCCGTTTTCGGACCATTTGATGTGGGCCGCCTACCGCTTGTTTAATGCCATGCGCAGGCGAAAGACGTTCGCACAAGTCAATGAAGAGAACATCAAAGGAGGGGCGCGGCCTTCGTAGGGTGTTGACTTATGGCATGGACCAGATGGGCCGCACCAATCGGGAAACCTGCTCCGAAGAGGAACGACACTCTCATCCTCATCCCCATTTACAAGGAGTTCGACCTCGTCAAAGCCCATCTGGAGCGGCTGAAGGCCCAGACCACTCATGCATTCGATGTTCTGCTGGTTCTCAATGCAGTCACTGACGAGAAACAGGTGGAGGGCATGCTCGGCAAGGGAGGATATCCATTTGCTGTGCATGTGATAAAACGGCTTGAGGACACCGGAAGCGCGGGCGGCTATTTCACTGGACAGTGCTATGCCGTGGAAGAGGGCTATGCCTATCTTGTCATGGGGGATGCGGACTGCATGCCGGTTGATGCTGATTTGGTGGCCAAGCTGCTGGAGAAAAAGGCGGATGGATGGGCTTGCC
>CAYIMK010000116.1:0-3632 GCA_964364595.1 Microcaldota archaeon
ATGGACAGGCATAAGCGCGCAGTGCTGGTGTTATCAGACGGCTCGGCCTACTTCGGCGAAGCCATCGGAGCACCGGGATTCCGCACCGGCGAACTCGTGTTCAACACCGCCATGACTGGCTACCAGGAAGCCCTTACAGACCCCTCTTACGCCGGTCAAATCCTTCTCATGACTTATCCGCTTATCGGCAACTACGGGCTCAACAAGGAGTGGGTGGAGAGCGACAAGGTGCATGTGGAGGGCTTCTGCGTAAGGCAGGACTACGGCGCTCCGCATCATGTCAAGGCCCCGCTCAATCTGGACCGCTATCTTTCTGACAACGGGGTGGGCGGCATCTCGGGCATAGACACGCGCGCCATCACCCGCATAATCAGAACACACGGCGTCATGCCTGCCGCGCTCGAAGTGTATGAAGAGAAAGAGGCCGACATCGCCGCCCTCGCCCAGAAAGCAAGGGCAACTGACTATTCCAAACTTGACTTCGTGGAAAAAGTCACCTGCGGGCAAATGAAATCCATAAAACCGAGCGGCATCGCCATGAAAGCTGGCGGCACCGGTGCTTCTTCCAACAAAAAAGTCGCCCTTCTCGACTGCGGAGTGAAAGGCAACATCATCCGCGAGCTGAACAAAAGAGGGTGCGAAGTGATGGTTTTCCCGGCATTTAGCGGGGCGGATGAAATTCGTTCTTTTGGAGTCGACGGTGTAGTTATTTCAAACGGCCCCGGCGACCCCGCCCGTCTTTCTTCCATTGTGGCGCAGATGAAAATCCTGATGAAAGATTATCCGCTCATGGGCATTTGTTTGGGCCACCAGCTCATGGGCTGGGCGGCCGGCTCCAAAACTTACAAATTGAAATTCGGCCACAGGGGGGGCAACCATCCCGTGCTGGACAAGCAGACGGGCCGCGTTGTTATCACCACCCAGAACCATGGTTTTGCTGTCGATGAGAAGGGCTTGGGGCCCGACTGGGAAATCACCCACACCAATCTCAACGACAAAACGAACGAGGGCATCGCTCACAAAAGTTTGCCGGTGTTCAGCGTGCAGTATCATCCCGAGGCGCATCCCGGCCCAAGAGATTCAATGTATTTGTTTGACAAATTTGTGAAAAATTTGTGAGAGATTTCATATGCCCCGCGACAACTCGATAAAAAAAGTCCTTGTAATCGGCCTCCGCTCAACCCGCCTGTCAAATACCGAAAATGTATTAAATATGTATGCTCATAATACCTTTTAGGTGGTATATATGTTGATAAATGCCCATTTCGAAGGTTTGGTCGATCGCCTCATAACTGCGATGCAGAAACAGGGGATGGCGGCGACAAAGGCCGAAGCCATCCGCATCATCGCCCTTGATTATTCCAACCGTTATCCCAATATACTGGCAGGTGAAGACAAATTGATCGAAGGGATGAACCGGATGCATAAAAGAGAGATGGGCGAGCTGGGGGCCTGGGAAGCCGAGCGAATCGACGCCCGCCTCGATGCCCTCAACGAGGATCTGCTCCGCCGTGGCATCCTCAAAGAGAGCGAATTCACTGGCAAGAAAAAGGTGAAGGCTTGACGATGAAGGTATACCTGGACAAGAACGTGGTGTTCCACTACGCTCGCCAGCGCCTGTTTGATGAGCGGGTGCCGGAGCATTCCATCACTCTAGTCGAACAAGTCATGGGCGGCCGCTTCGAAGCCGTCATCCATGAAGGGACCATCTTCTCCCTGTCCAACTTCATCAAGTATCACCTTAAGCGGATGGCGGCCCCCCAAGGCCATCAAATTGACGAAGCGACGGCAGACCGTCAATCCAGGGATTTTTGCATCACCCTTTTCTTGGGCAAGAACTGGAGTCTGATTTCACTCGAAAAATCGCAGGTGGATGCGGCGTTGCACGATGCGGATTTCACTTTCGAGGACGCCATCCAGTATCAGGCGTTCGTCAAGAGCAAATGCCCTTTTCTGATTACCTGGAATGAGCGAGATTTCCAAAAGGCCGCAAAAGCATTGGCAAATCCAAGGACGTTCCTGATGCAGCATAAAGACGGTTGATTCCCATGCCCCGCGACAACTCGATAAAAAAAGTCCTTGTAATCGGCTCCGGCCCCATCGTTATTGGACAATCGGCAGAATTCGACTACTCGGGCAGTCAGGCGTGCAAAGCATTGCGCGAAGAGGGCGTCAAAGTTGTTTTGCTGAACTCGAACCCTGCGACAATTCAAACCGATCCAGCATTGGCCGACCGCATCTACATCGAGCCCATGCAGGTCGACGTTCTGGAGCGCATCATAAAAGAAGAGCGCCCCGACGGCCTCATCGCAACCATGGGCGGCCAGACCGGTCTCAATCTTGCAATGGAATTGCACCAGAAAGGAATTCTTGACCGCTATGGCGTGCGCCTCTTGGGCACTGGTGCGGAATCCATCCAGGCGTCCGAAGACAGGGGCGAATTCTCACTTCTTCTAAAGAAAATCGGCGAACCTATTTTGGACAGCGTTGCGGCCAAAACATGGGAAGAGGCCGAAAACTTCGCCAAATCTCATCCCTATCCTCTCATCCTGCGCCCGGCCTACACTCTGGGCGGCACCGGGGGCGGCATCGCCCGCACGCAGGCCGAATTTGCAGACCTTCTCAAATTGGGCTTCACGCTCTCCCCCATCCACCAAATATTAATCGAGGAAAGCGTGCTGGGATGGGGCGAATTCGAATACGAGATGATGCGCGATGCGTCTGACAACTGCATCACCATCTGCAACATGGAGAACATCGACCCAATGGGCGTGCACACTGGCGAGAGCGTGGTGGTGGCGCCGAGCCAGACGCTGTCCGATGATGAGCATCAAATGCTTCGCTCGGCCGCCATTCGCATCATCTGCGCCCTGAAAATTGTCGGCGGGTGCAACATACAATTCGCCCTCAACCAAAAGAGCGGAGAATACGTAGTCGTTGAAGTCAATCCCCGCTTATCGCGCTCTTCGGCCCTTGCCTCCAAGGCAACCGGCTATCCAATCGCGCGCGTTGCCGCCAAAATCGCCCTCGGCTACGCCTTGCACGAAATCCTCAACGCAGTCACGCAGACCACGCCCGCCTCATTCGAGCCGGCACTGGACTACTGCGTCATCAAAATCCCGCGCTGGCCGTTCGACAAGATGCCGAAGGCCGACCGCAGCTTGGGCACGCAAATGAAAAGCACGGGCGAGGTGATGGCCATCGGCCGCACGTTCGAAGAGGCATATCTCAAGGCCGCCCGCTCTTTGGAGCAAAAGCCACCCCACGTGGACGACGCGCAACTCGAGCACCACCTGGTCAAGCCCACCGATTTGCGCTTTCACGCCATTCTGCGCGGCCTGCATCTGGGCTGGCCTGCCGAGAGCATCGTGTCGCTCACCAACATCCACCCGTGGTTCATCGACCGCTTCGCCAACATAGTGAAAATGGAAAAGCGCCTGAATTCAGAGACGTTCTCCATCGCTCTTTTGCGCGAGGCAAAGCGCATGGGTTTCTCGGACGGGAGCATCGCCCGCCTCTCGCGGCAGGACGAGCTCTCCGTGCGCGCCCTTCGCATCAAGGCCGGCATTTTGCCAACCTACAAGATGGTGGACACCTGCGCGGGCGAATTCGAGGCAAAAACGCCGTATTAT
>CAYIMK010000117.1:0-3631 GCA_964364595.1 Microcaldota archaeon
GGCAAAAGCGGAGGTGATGCTCGCCACTTGGTTGCCGTCGCCGATAAAGAGCGAGAAGCGCCCGCTTTCATCCAGCGGACCGAAGTATGCGCGCGCCACGCGCGCCACTTCTGGGTCGATTTCGACCGCATCCACATGCGCGACCGCCCCGTTGCCCGCAAGCGAGCGCGCGAGACTGCCGCTGCCCACGCCGATGAGCAGAACTCGCTGATTTGACGGGCGCGTGCCTGGGACGTTTTCCATGATTTTGATGTAGGAGAAGACGGCATCGGTCGAATTCAGATACTGGGCCGAATGATAATCTGCATCCAGGCGCAGGTAGCGCGTCTGGTTGACGTCGAACACCATGATGTGGTAATAGGCACTGTCGCCCTCATACACAAGACCTGATGAGAACGGCAGGAGAGCGGTGATGGAAGCAAAGATTAGGGCAACCGCCACCCACCCGGGCCTGCGCCTGGGAAGATGAATGAGAGAGACCAGAGCGCACAGCAGGCCCAGTGCAAAGAATATTGCCTGCACCCCGAATGACGGGACGAGGACAAATCCTGCCAGAAGCGTGCCGCCGATTGAGGCAAGAGTCGAGTAGGCATAGAGCGCGCCGGCAATGCGGCCAACGTGCGCTCGGTCGGGGCAGACGTCAACCAGAACCATTGGAGAAATCATGCCAAGAGCAAAGACCGGAAATGCGAATAGGAAGAGCGCCGCAGTGAGAGGGCCGAGAAGCGGCCCAAATGAAATGGCGAATGGGAGAACCAACAGGCCGATTGTGGGGATGAACATTATCCACAAGCCGCAAAAGAGAAGCGTTGAGTAGAAGCGCGGCCACGGCTTTGGCAGGTCAGCCCGCTGCCCGCCGACATAATAGCCGACCGAAAGAAAAGCCAGCACGACTGCAATCTGGCTGGCCCACATGTAGATGGTGTTGCCAAAAATGGGGGCCAGCTGCCGCGAGCCGGCCAGCTCCAGCACCATTATGCCTGCCCCGCCGAGGAGGAGCAGCACCCAGATGCGGGCTGAAAATGAAAGAAAGGAGAAGGATGAGTTTGAATGGACTCGCCGAACCAAATCAATCACCATCCCCAAAATCAAAAATGAAAAAAGGCGGCCTTAGTTGCGGCCGCTCTTTTTCTTGGGCTTGTGTTCGCTCAAATATTCAAGCACAAGCCGCACCCCAAGGCCGTAGCCGCCGGCCGAGAGGCCCCCCTTTGGTTTGGCCCCGTATGCCGTGCCGGCGATGTCCAGATGCGCCCACGGGCGCTCCCCGACAAATGGCTTGAGGAAGGAGGCGCCGGCCGTGGCGCCGGCCATGCCAGATTCGCCGATGTTTTTCACGACCGCCACTTCGCTCTTGACTTTGTCGTCATATTCCGGCCAGAGGGGCAGGCGCCACAGGCGCTCGCCGCACCGCTCGCCGGCGGCCACCAGCTCGTCCACCAATTCATCATCTTCGCTCAAAATGCCGGAAGCCAAATCGCCCAGCGCGACCGCGCACGCGCCGGTGAGCGTGGCCAAATCCACCATGACGGCAGGCGAATATGCTTTCGCCGCATACGCCAGCGCGTCGGCCAGCACCACGCGCCCCTCGGCATCAGTGTTGAGCACTTCGATGGTGGTGCCGTTGCAGGCCGTCAATATGTCGCCGGGGCGGTACGCATGGCCGCCCGGCATGTTCTCCACCAGCGCGGCCACGCCCACCACGTTGAGAGGCAGGCGCATGGACGCAAGGCCGGACATGATGCCGATGACCGCGCAAGCGCCCGACTTGTCGAATTTCATCTCATCCATCTTGGATGAGGGCTTTATCGAGATGCCGCCAGAATCAAATGTCACTCCCTTTCCAACAACAGCCGCGTCCCATCCAGTGTGCGCGGCGCCGCGGTATTGCAGCACAACAACTTTCGGCTCCTGCGCCGAGCCGGAACCCACCGCGAGCAGGGCATTCATCTTCAGCTTCAACAGCTCGGATTTGCCCAGGATGCGGACCGAGAGTTTGCCCTTTTTGGCGGCGCGGGCCGCCTTGGCCGCTTCGGCTGCCATCCAGGAAGGAGTGGCCACGTTGGCCGGCTCGTTCTGCAATGAGCGGGCCAGGTTTGCCGCCTCGCCCATAATCACGCCGCGCGAAACGGAAAGAGTGGAGGACGAAAGATGGGCGGAAGGCACGCGCAGCACCACGTCATCCACGCTCGCTTTTGGCGCGTCCTTGTCGGCCGGCTTGTATTTGTCGAATACGTAATCGGCCATCACCGCCTGACCGGCGATGCGGCCGGCGAGAGAAGGCATTGTGATGTGGCTGCCGCTCATCTTGCCTTTTTTCGGCCATTCGGCGATTTCAAGTGCAATCGTTTTGCAGCGCGTGTTCTTGAGCACGCCGAACGCCTGCGCGTAGAAGCCGACAACTGAGTGGGAGCTGGTTTTTCTGGCCATTCCCAAGCCGAGCAGCAAAACGCATCGGGCGGGGACAGAGCCGGGTGCTGGCGCGGCTTTCGGCCCGCTCTTTCTTATCATCACCATCTGTCCGGCCGCGCCGATGAATTCGGCGGCGTCAAGAGAGCCGGCGGCAAAGGCCGGCAGCTTGGGATGCTGCTTCACATCCTCCGGCTGCCAGAAGGGCAGCACTAATCCGTCCGCCCGCACCGCATTCCTGAAATCTTGCACTCGAATTTTCATGCCATCCACCCCGAAAATCATTTGCCTACGCGGCCTTGACGCCCAAGCTAAGGCCGACGAAATAACCCAGCAGCCCTGCAGCGCCGCCGATGAGCGCCATCTCTGCGCCCGACTTCCACCATATGCCGGTCGTTATGCGGGCCTTGATGCTGCCGCCGATGAAGAGCACCGCCAAAGAGACCGCCACCGACGCCACCATGGCAGGGGCCACTGGCATGAAGAAGAACGGGATGAGGGGAATGAGCGAGCCGATGACAGACGCCACGCCCACCACGATTGCCTCGCGCAGGGGGTCAACGAATTCGCTCTCGTAGAGCCCCAGCTCCTCGCGCATCATGGTGTCCAGCCACAGCTCCTTGTCTGAAGTGATTTGCTTGACGATGTGCTGCAATGCCTTGCCCCTGAAACCTTTCTTGTAATAGATGAGCTCGATTTCCTTGCGCTCGACATCGTGTATCTCGTCCATCTCGCGCATCTCCTGCTCCTTCTGCGCGCAGTAGTGGTCCTGCGAAGCGCGCGACGAGGTGTAGGCCACCGCCGCCATGGAAACCGATTCGGCCACGGTGGCGGCCAGGCCGGCCAGGATGACCAAGCTCGTCTGGCCGGTGCCGGACGCGATGCCCAAAAGAATGCCCAGCACGTTGACAAGGCCGTCCTGTCCGCCCAGCACGATTTGGCGCAGCAAGCTCCCGCCTGCCGACTGCTGCTGCTCCAGCTCCAGATGCCGCCGCTGCAAGTCGAGCGAGGCAGAGGAAAGATGGCGTTTGATTTTGCGCTTGATTTTCTCGGACATGGGCTGGTTTCATCCTCCGCATTGTTTCATTCTTTTCTTTTTTGTTTTTTCTTTTCTTTTTCCCAAGGCTTTTTCTTTTCTTCCCACAACGGCTCTTAAAAGCCGTTGGGGCACCGCCGGCTCCCCCCGCGCCAACCGCCCGGGGCGGACCGGCTCGGAAGCGCCCGG
>CAYIMK010000118.1:0-3628 GCA_964364595.1 Microcaldota archaeon
GGTGCCCCAACGGCTCCCAAGAGCCGTTGCGGGAGGCAAAAAACCTCGGAAAACCAATTATCATCGGCAATGCCCGAGAGCTTTTTTGCTTGAGGCAAAAAACCTCGGAAAACCAATTATCATCGGCAATGCCCGAATTATACTCGGACGACTGCTGATTTTTCGCCGCCACGCGGCCAGCGGGCCGATGACATTTTAAACGCCCAAGGCATAGGGCCAGCCATGGGCAAACCCGCCATCATTCTGGCTGCCTTCGCTGTCCTATTTGCGCTTCTTTTCTTTGGCTGCTTCAACTCCAGCCCCTCCCCTGACGGCGGGGCGGGGCAGAAACTCCTAACAGTTACAGTTTATTTCAAGGGGCCGGTTGAGGGGGCGGCGATGAGCGTCTATAGCACCAATGCGGACGGAAGCCCGAACAAGAGGCTTGCCGGTCCGCTTATGACTGATGAGGATGGATGGGTTTACTTCGAGTTCGACCAGCCGACCGGACGTTTGATGGTGGAAAGCATTGGCGGCTCCTATTTCGAGGATGTGGGCGAGCCGGCCGAACAGGCTTATGCAGGAAAGCCGGTCGTCAAATCCGTAGACCTGCCGGCCAAATATGCCATGCGCGCATATGTGCCGGCCGGCAACGGCGGGGCGGTGGTTACGCCATTCACCGGGATGGCGGCAAGGCTTGCGCAGAAGTCCATGCAGAGAGGCGTGGCAACCGACGCGGCTGCGCGCGCGGCCAATGTGGCGGTGGGCCAGCAGTACGGCGTCGAGAACATCATCAGCACGGTGCCGGCCGCAGCCTATGACCCCTCGGCCGTCTGGCTCGCAGTCCGCCAGGAGAGGGCATACGGCCTGCTGCTGGCCGGCCTGACGCAGGAGGCGGGCGGCATGGATGTCGAACCGGCCATGCTGGCTGATGCGCTGGCAGATGACTGGTCGGACGGCACGCTGGACGGCCGCCAGGAGGGAGAGCCCATCCAGATGCAGACTGCTTCAGGCAGCCCGGCGGCGCTTCCACCATCGGCTGGATTGGCAGGCTTGCAGGCGGGCGTGCGCGCGTTCGCGTCCAGCCCGGTTGATGCCAGCGGCCTCGGGCAATTCTCCATCGCCCTCACGCCGGTTTCGACAGATACTGAATTTTATATAGACACTGGAGTGCTGCCTGCATGGGTGGATGGCGAGAGCGGCTCCTACACCATGAGCGCGCGAGGAGGAAAATCCCCGCTTCGCTGGAGTCTCAGGGCGGGCTCGGGCCTGCCGGCCGGATTTGGCCTAGACCAGAGCGGCACCATAAGCGGGAGAGGCTCGCTTGGCGGCTCGGTTGGCAGCATCTCCCCGCCATTTATTGTGGTTGTCACCGATTCCTCCTCGCCGCCCCGCAAGCGCGAGATTGAGCTGCGCATTGAAATCGTTCCGCCGCCCCCGCGGCTGACTGTAAACAATGCAGTGTGCCAGGTGGGCTCATCATGCAAAGTGTCTGTGGTGAATGGAGTGGCCGGCGGCACGCCGCCCTATCATTTCGCAGGATATGCCTCTTCTGCCGGCAGTTATCCGCTTGACCTCATGATATGGAATGACGGCACGCTGCAGGGCACGCCAAGCCGCGCCGGCTCCTATGTCATACGGGTGTGCGTGGTGGATTTGATTGGATGGGCGGACTGCCAGGATGCTGCCGTGCGGGTGAATGAGAAGCCGAAACCAAAAGCCCCGAGCGGCGGCGAAAATTCGGTTTGCTCCGCCCAGGCCGGAAAAGTCCTGTGCGGCTATTGCTCTGATGACGCGGCGGTAAATTCGCATGGCGGAAAATGCCGCTACTGCCCCTCGGGCTCGAAGTGCACTGGCAGCATATGCGGTGAAATCAGGTGCGCCAGCGGAGGCGGTGGAGGCGGGACCTCCGGCGGGGGTGGAGGCGGAGGCTGCGCGCCGGGCCACTATTCGACAACATGCGACGGCGTCAAGCGCTGCTGCTTCAACGGATGGTCATGCTGCGGCGACGGAGACGGGTCGTGCTGCCCGGGCTGAAATCATATCCAAAAAACAGGCAGGGTTGGCGGTCTGAAGCTACACTAATTATCGTCGAAGTTCTCGAAGTATGCCCGGACTATTTTTCGCAGCTAAATTTTCCCCAAAATGAAAAGCACCAGCGCGATCGCCGCCAAAAAGATGATTGGCAGGGCGAACTTGAGCACAGCCACGACGGAATTGAGCGTTGCCACTATTTCGGCCGACTGGTAGGGCCCCAGCACTTTCACTTCCACCCGCTGTTTCGCCATGGCAAATGTTGCTGGAGCGAGGCGGCCGTGCGCCTGCAAGCACAATTGCACCACCACACGCTCCAGCGCCGGCTCGTTCTGCGCGCCGGCAGGGTTGAACACGCCCCGCACCGAATTGAGCTGGTGGGTGTCGGTGGTGAGCACCTCGATGAACTTGGAGCGCGGGTAGCAGGCGCGCACGGCCATGATGAGGCGGGCGCGCGCAGGTGCGGTGATGCCGTTGGAATCGATGAGGATGTAGAAGAGAGGCTCGGCCGCGCCATCCCGGCCGGGCTTGACACGCCGCCCCGCGGCTTTGGCAAAACAACTCACCTTGATGCCGCCGTCGCCGATGCCGCCGATGCCATCCGCCTCTGATGCCGACCAGCCGGCGAGCATGGGCGAGGGGGATGAATTGGCTTTTTTCGCGTGGGCCGATAACGCATCTTCCATCGCATCAATCATCTCGAACGACTCCTTCGAGCCCGGCTCAATGTAGTCCAGGTCGCCGGTCTCGGCATTGTGGCAGTCGAACACAAGTGCTTTGGAATACTGGCCTTCGGCCCGCGCCATGAGGGCGAGGCCGATGGCGAAGTTCACGTCCTCGGTTGAGAGCGGCGCGCGCGAGAAGCTGGGCAGGGCAGAATCGTTGACTGCGAGGAAGTAACAGCGGCTGCTGCCGTTGCGGCCCTCGCGGTAGGAGAAGCGGGCCTGCTTGAATGACATCTTCGACCGCATCGATTGGCAGGCGGCCAGAAGCGGGTGGATTTGCTTCGACGAGACGGGGTCGAAATCATGCGTGCAGGTGCCGTGGAACACCATGGCCATGGTGCGGGTGCTGGAGAGGGCCTCGGCCATCTGGTACGAGAAATGGCTGCCGCCCAAGTTGCCGAACGGGCCGAAGTGGACGTATGGCACGACCCAAGTCAGGTTGCCATGCTTGGTGCGCCATTCGGCCATGCCGACATAGGTCTGCACGTTCTCGCCGATTTCGTCGAACGCCTCCTCCAAATCGTTCTCGCCGAAAAGCCACTGGCTGGAGAAGCCGGACAGCACGTCGCCGGACTTGAGCCCGAGGTTGCGCTTGAGCGGGCCGGAGGCGAAGGAGAGCACGGCATAGAGCGCGGCCACGAACACGGCCGCCGCCAAGCCCAGGCGCATCTGCATGTCGGTGGGGGCAGCGAAATAGAGCGAGGAGCCGGCCAGCATGAAGGAGGTGTAGCCCAAGAGCTGCGCGATGGCAAACAGCCATGCAGAGCGCGTGAGCCCGAACGCGTATTTGAGAACTGTGAGCCAGAGCAAAAATGCCACGCCAAAGCCCGCGAAGAGCAGGTTCGAGGCGGGCGGGTAGAATGATTGCAGGGCGGCCGGCCCGATGGAGA
>CAYIMK010000119.1:0-3616 GCA_964364595.1 Microcaldota archaeon
GAAAAGAAGTCCGCCTTGTCAGGCCAGAATGTCATCGTCTCGCGCCCGGATTTCGCCCCCCGCTCCAAATTCATCTCCAACGACGAGATGGCGGCCTATGGCGCAAAAATCAAATCTCTGCCCCTCAACATCAACCAAATCAAGGACCTCGACTCTCTCTTGGAAGCAGTTGGCGAGAACTTCTACTACTCAGGCAGCCAGATTACCGGCAACAGCTCCCACGTCATCGAGTCAGACAACGTCATAGACTCGCAGGTAATCTACCGCTCAGCCCAGATTTGGGGATGTAAATTCATGGCTTATTGCTCGATGTGTAGGATGGCCGAATTCCTGTTCGGCGTGAACTGGTGCAGCACGTCCAAGTATCTCGTCAACGCCTATGAAACCTATAAACAGACCCGCTGCATGGAGACCCTCAACGTCTGGTCCTCTTCCGACATCTACTACAGCGTGGGCCTCGAGGGCTGCTCGGACTGCCTCTTCTCCTTCAACCGCAAGCATGAGCGCAACCTCATCGGCAACATGCAGTTCGACAAGAGCGAATACGCTGAATACAAGAAACGCCTGCTTTCGCAGATGTGCGACCGCCTCAAATCCAGGGGCGAGCTACCTTCCATCATCGACATCGTGGGTGCATGACATGGGCCGGGCAATCGAACAAGCATTTGAGAGCGCCACCAAGGTGATATTGGGGCGGACGCTGGCTGGACTGGGGAATTATGAGGACTGGCTCCTCGCCAATCTGCGCCCTGCCAAGAGGCACAAATCTGCGGTGAGCGAGCAGATGGTGTATGACCCGCCCTTGAGGTTCTACGCACCGGTCAGCGGCCGGGCCGTGAAGCAGGCCGAGGCCCTGGAACTGGGAAAACGCCAATTGAGCGCGCAAGACGTCCAGAGCCTCACGCTCGACAACGCGGCCGAAAAGCTCGAGCCCTTGCGCTATCACACCTCCGATGCCATCACCGGCCAGAATACCGAGATGGAGGAGTGCAGCCTTTACATCGATTCCAGCTACTGTTTCCGCACCAATTCAACTGCGAATTCCAAGTTCTGCGCCTATTCCTTCTGGCCTCGCGACTCGGAATACATGTTCGGCGTGGACACGGTGTTTCATTCCAAATTCTGCCTCAAGTGCTACAATTCTGTGAACCTGACGCGCTGTTTTGAGGTCAGCCATTCGTCCAACTCTTCTGACTGCTACTTCTGCCACAACCTTGATGCCTGTGCCGAATGTCTTTTCTGCACCAACGCCAAATCGCTTCGCTATGCTGTTTTCAACCACGAGGTTGGCAAGGAAGAATACATGCGCGTGAAGAAGATGGTGCTGGCCGAAATCTCGGCCAAACTCGAGAAGGACAAGAAGCTCGACTTGAGCATCTTCAACATCGGCGCTCTGTCGGGTGCGAAGCCATGACCGAACCCTACGACACTCTCAACTCCCGCTGGGCCAGCACCTGCAAGGTGATTTTCGGCCAGGAAGCGGGAGAGCTCTCCCGCTATGCCGATTACTTGCAGGGCCGCTCGCGCCCGCCAGTGAAGCACAAATCAAATCTTTCGGGCCATGAGGTCGCCTTCGTGCCCACCGGCGCCGAAGAGAAGGGCCCATTCCAATCATTGGGGGAAGTGGACTGGAAGAAGACATACGCGCCCCTCCCCATCAACCAGCTCAAGGACATCGATTCCATCCTTGCCGCCATTTCAGAGCGCTTCGTCTACACGGGCGACATCGTGCTGGGCAAGTCGGCGCACGTGCAGGCCAGCTCCGACATCATTGATTCGCATTATGTGCTCGAATCCACGCAGATTTCCTTCTCAAAATATGTGGCCTACTCCTATTGTCTTGAATACGGGGACTGCATCTTCGGCTCCCAGAACCACGGCCATTGCTCCTATTGCATCGGCCTGAGCAACAACGACAAGAACGTGCGCTGCCTCGAGGTGTCGCATTCCAGTTTCGTGAACGACTGTTCCTACTGCCACAACATCCATGAGTGCAACGACTGCATGTTCTCCTTCGGCCTGCGCAGCTCCCGTTTTTGCATCGGCAACCGCGCTCTGCCCAAGGAGCAGTATATGGCAATCAAGAAGGCGCTGATGGAGCAGATGCTCCAAGAGCTGGAATCCAAGCGCACCCTGCCGCGCCTGGAGGAGCGCATAGCCGCCGTGCCGTTCAACCGCGCCAAGGCCCAGTCCATCCTCTCCCGCGCCCAGCCGGCCACTCAGTTGCCCTGGAATCCCAATCCCGTGGAGGAGTCGTTTTCCCAGACAATGAACATCCTTCTTGGCCGGCCCCTGTCTCCAATCGCGCCATACGGGCCGTGGCTGTCAGGAACCGCGCGGGCCATCAGCCAATATCCGTCCCTGCGCCCCGGCGCGCTCATCGACCTGCCGGATTACGCAGCTTTCTCCCTCTACCCGCCAAACCGATTGGTGGGCGAAGCTGATGCCGCCTTCCTTGGCCGCGAGGCGCGCATGGCCGCGCCGCAAGGGACACCGTCGTTCGATGAAATGTTCAAGGCAGTGTCGGATGCGGCCTTTTTCTGCGCCGATTATTTCGTGGGCAAGAATTTCAACAACCACCTTGATTTCATCGGCATCGACTGCTCCAACATGCTGCAGAGCGTTGTCCATGTCACCTCCAAGAACTGCGCCTACGGGTATTACTATCTGGAGTCGGAGTCCTGCTTCGGCTGCCATGCTATCAGGGCCTCCAAATTCTGCGTCAACTGCTGCCTGTCGGCCCATCTGGCCCGCTGTCTGGAATGCCATTCCGCCAACAGCTCGACCGACTGCTACTTCTGCCACAACGTGGAGAACTGCGAAGAGTGCATGTTCTGCTTCAACGTCAAGGGAAAGCGCTACGCCATCGGCAACGTGGAGATGAAGAAAGAGGATTATTTGCGCGTCAAGAAGATGGTGCTGGCTGAATTGGCCGCCAAACTGGAAAAGAACAAGGCCTTGGAGCTTTCCATCTTCAACGCGGGCTGCCGCGCGTAGTTCGAGTGGCTTTATATCCTTTTTCGGCCCCATATCTTCGCGGGAGTGGCAGAGCCCGGTCAAATGCGAGAGACTCAAGATCCCCGATAATTTGGGCTTTAAGACGCGTCTCAAATGTGGGATGCGCCATCTCCTGGCCTAGCGCCTACAAGGGTTCAAATCCCTTCTCCCGCAATTTTGCTTGCAAAATTGAGGGTGCCGTGCTCAACAGAGCACGCGCCACCCGCAATTAATTCTAATTTCAAATCCCTATTGGCCGGCTATTCCCAGAACCTGCGATATGGCAAGACCATCTCGCACCCGTCGCCTTTTTCCTGCACTCCAATATTGACCAAGTACGCCTTCTTTACGTTCGGATAATTCTCCCTGAAGTATCGAAGTCCGCTAAAATCATCTGCCTTGAGCTGGCGCTTGTGCTTGACCTCAATGGAAACCGGCTCCGTTTTCGCGATGACGAGATCCACTTCGTGCATATTCTTGTCCTGCCAGAAGCGCATGTCCTCGGCCCTTATGCCGCTCTTGAGCATCTGCGACAAGACATACCCCTCAAACAAAAATCCATCGTCCTCGCGCAGCCTCAGAGGGTTGAAATTGTTGATGAAATAATTGCGCACTCCGC
>CAYIMK010000120.1:0-3607 GCA_964364595.1 Microcaldota archaeon
GCTCTCAGCCTTCTGTTCGTAGGACGCCCGCCGCTTTAGCGGCGGGAGGTTCACTAATAAGTTTTAGGCATTACCCGCTTTTTTTCTCCTTCGCGGACTTTTTTCTCTTCGTCGTTGTCCTCCCCGGCACATTTATAAACATCCTCCGGATAGTTGCGCCATTCTATGCGCACGGAGGGGTTGCGATGTCACGTTGGATTATTCTATCGGTCATGGCGCTCATGGCCGCGGTGCTGCTGGCGCCTGCCGTATTCGCACAGGCGGAAGTGAATGCGACCGTGAATATATCGGCTTCCAACGACACGCTGATCCAGAACCCCTTCGACGCGAACTCGCGGGTCTGCGTCTTTGTCAAGGACTGGATTCTCAAGGCAGTCTTCGTCGTCATCCTCCTCGTGTTCCTCACCGGCGTTGCCATCATTTCGGGGGCCGCGTTCCCCGAATGGCGCAACTACGGCTCAAAGATGGTGCTGGGCTCGATTGGGGCGGTCATCCTCTACCTCATCGGCCTGCCGGCGCTCAAGTTCCTCATGGGCGTGAACAACGTCTGCGGGCTTTAGGAGGCGGGATATATGGTTGCTGAACTGAGCGGCGTCATCGACAGCCTCAACACGCTCACCAACATCCTCCTTCTTGTGGTGATGCTGGTCTCGGTGGCCATGTACGCCTACCCCGACCCCAGCGTGCGGCACAACGGCCTGGTCGCGTTCTTGGTCACATTGCTGGCCGCGGTCCTCACCAACATCCAGATTCCGGTGTGAGCATGAACGCACACGGGCGGGCCGGGACGTCTGGAGCCAGGGCCGTCGCGGCGTCATTCTCGGCCGTTTTCCTCCTTCTCCTCGCTGTCCTGCTCTTGCCGCCCGCCTTTGCGCTCACCCCGGGCCGTTACAGCGATTATACATACGCGTCCGATTACCATCCCCCCGCCCCGCCCGCTCCCGTGGCGCTGAATTGCAAATTCTTTTTGCCCGATGACCCCCTTTGCGCCGGCATCGCCTCCCTCGACAATAGCAGCCGCGAGCCGGTGCTTCTGGCAGCCATCTGGCGCCCCGGCCCCGAAGAGCTGCAGGACTGGGTGAGGTATTGGAACAGCCAGCTTGCCATCCACGCCTATTATGAAAACATCTCAATCAACGGCAGCGGAGGCGACGGGCCGTGGGGCGGGAACAACTCGCTGCGCAACATGTGGTTCCGCCTCGCAAGCCTGTACCCGGCCGTCTATGACGAGCGGGACGGCTATTATTATCTCTCGGACCAGACGCTGGTGTCCGTGCCTTTCCACCTCGACTTCGTGGTGGCCAACCCCCCCGGCGGGGACTGGTGCGCGCAGAGCTATGACATCTTGGGATATGACATCGAGCTGGCCAAGCAGGTGGGCAATTTCTCCACGCGGGGCAGCATCCTGCCCGTCTCGCAACTGCTGCCAAGCGGCGGGCGGGCAAACCTCACCATCACCATGTCGGCCGCCGGCGAGTACAGCTACGCAGTCTCGGCATGGCAGAATGCATCCTGCGAGAGCGGCAACTGCACGCGCGCGTGCGTCGCCAACCAAAGCAACCACTCGCTCGACACCCTCGGCCTTGCTTGGACCTACCCAATCAAGCGGTTCCCCAACACATTTGCCTACGACAACACGCTCTCGGTGCCTAAAGTCGGGTTCGCGCAGGGGGCGGTGCGCCTGCGCCTTCCGTCCGATTTCCTCTACTACCAGTTCATGGTGAAGGGATACACATACGCCGTCAGCCGCCGTGAGCTGGCGGTCCGCAGATATGGCGAAATCTACCCGCTTTTGCGTCTTTCCCTCATCGACGCGCCCTCGCGCAGCGGCACGCTGCACCTCACAAGCGTGTCGGAGAACGACACGGACGGCGTCTACTCGGCCGAATTGCGCTACAAGCTGCCCGTAGAGGTGCCCGACATCGGCGAGACCGACTGCGCCTTCCGCCTCGTGACCCCGTTCGGCGCCCGCGACGTGGAGCGGGCCTGCACTACGGCGCGCGCGGCCGCGCGCCTCAACCTCGAGGTGCTGCGCATCCGGGCAGGCGAGGGCACTATTCAGGCGCTTGTTCTTGACCAGCTCGGCAACCCCCTCGAGGGCATGCAGGTGCAATTCCGCGCCGGAGGCACGACGCTGAGCGCGACCACGAATGCACAGGGGCTGGCGCAGGCGCAGATTCCCCAAAGCCAGTCCACCATGGGAGTCGAGGCGTCGGTGGTGGATTCCCCAGGCGTGGCTGGCTCGTCTGCCATCATCTTTCTCTCGGGCAACGCGGGCGGGCCGCAAGGAGCGGGCGGCCTATGGTCTGCCGTCGTGGAGCGGGCCCCCATACTTTTAATTGTATTGGTTGTTAGCACCCTGATGATGTGGCTGTGGCGCAAGCGATCCGCCTGGCTGGTGCTGTTCCTGGCCCTGGCGCTCTTTCCGGCGCTGGCCTGGGCGCAGAACACGACCGGCAACGACACTCTGGCCTCCGGAGGGAGCGTGCTGGACGTGCAGGCCACGCTCGACGCCTGCAAGAACTACGACTTCGGCAACGCGGTGCGCCATTTCGGAGAATGCGCCGAGGCGTACCGGCTCATCAACGAATTCTCGTCCATGCGCGGCACGGCCATAAAGCTGATTGAAAACATCGGCCCGCTTGTCGTGGCAACGCCGGACATCAGGCCGTACCGCGACTCCTATGCCAACATGGTGCGCATCGCGCTGGCGCTCTTCCGCGTCGCGTGGGCGTTCAACTCGCTTTACCTCCTGCTCAACATCTTCAACCCGACGAAACGCAACGACGCGCTCAAGCAGTACATCTGGCTCATAGTGTTCGTCATCTTCGCCTACTTCTCCTTCACGGTCATCCAGCAGGCCGTGGTGGCGGTCAACGGCATCTCCGAATGGGTCGCCGGCAAGGACGCGGCCGCCTCTCTCACGCAGGCCACGCTCTCGGCCAACTTCGTGTCCGAAAACTACGAGATGCTCAAGCTGGTGCTGCCCTTCCTCAACTTCACGTATCTGGTGCTCCTCGCCCGATATGTAACCGTCATCGGCATGATTCTTTTCTTCCCCTTCTCGCTCCTGCTCTATTTCACCTCAGCCACCCGCGGATTCGGCCGCGCCGCCCTCACGGTGACGTTCGCCGCGCTGGGCCTGGGAATCATCAACGCCACGCTGCTCCTGATTTACAACATCCTCACGACATCGGCCGTTGACCCTGCGCTCTCCGGCTCGTTCGCGGCCACGTTCTTCTCCGCCTCATTCATCATCTTCTTCGGGTTCGTCAATATTCTGGTGCTGGCGGTGGCATTCCTCTCCGGCATCGTCTTCATCGGACAGAGCCGGGGGGAGAGCGGGTGAGGGATAGACCATGAGCGGATACCGCACCATCCCCACCAAGGACACGTTCGACGTGGACGAGCGCCTCGGCGGCCTGGTCACCGTGAGGCAGCTGGCGTTTGCCATCATTGCTTTTGCCATCACCTATCTCACTTATGTGCTCAGCGCCGGCTTTTTGGCCCCCTCGGACGCGGTCATGCCGACGGCCGGCGTGTTCTTTTTGTGCATGCTCTTCACTTTCGGAGGCATGGACCGCTGGCTCTACCAGCGGCTCAAGTA
>CAYIMK010000121.1:0-3599 GCA_964364595.1 Microcaldota archaeon
GGCAAATCCGCATTTTCCACTTCGCCCAAATCCGCAGTGGTTTCGCTGGCTGAGATGGCATCCGAGACCGCGCCATCGGTCCCAACGGCGTCCGCGCAGCCGATGACCTCCTATCCGCCTGCCGGCGCAGTCGACCCGGACGAATGGGACCGGGCCTACACGCAGGAGCTCTCCCGTCCGGCCGCGCCGGCTGCTGATTCGGAAGAATATTACGTCACCGCGACGTGGGAGCAGAAGAAATTCCTCTACGCGCTCGGGGCCGAGGCGGCCTACTGGCGCATGCGCGGCGGAAATCCCGGCACTGCCGCGCAGGCGCGGGACGAGAAGGGCTTCCTCTCAATGCTCGAAACCGCCAGTCCGGAGCAGCGGCTCGCCATCGAGCTGTGCATCAACCTCACCAAGGCGCTGCAGGCGCTCATGCTGGCCACCAGCTCCGAGACCGAGGGAGTGTCGTCGGGCCGGGCGCGCGCCGTCTACCAGCAAATCGTGGCAGAGCGCCCCGACATCCGCCCCATCCTCTACTACCGCCTCTCGCGCCTCGCGCTGCAGCGCTCTTACAAGAAGGGCTCGCCGAACCCCTCGGCCGACTATTTGTCGTTTATCGCGAAACTGGACGAGCCGGCCCTGTTGGCGGCGTTCGCCATGCGCGCGGCCTTCTTCGACCACCTCATGAACCACGAGGATTCCAGCAGCGCGCTGCGCGGGGCGGCTGCCGAGCATTATTCGCGCCTGCTGCTGGGCCGGCCCGGAATTGAGCCCTTCCTGCAGCAATACCTCAAGGTGCGCGAGGGAATTCTTCTCTTCCTCTCGAAACCGAACGCATCCGTGCTCGAGGACCCGCGCACCCACCCGCACGGCTGGCTGCAGGTGCTCAACGAGGACGAGGTGACGCGCTCGATTCTGCACTATGAGCTGGCGGCCATCTTCTTCCGCCCCGAGCACAAGGTGCTGCTCGAATCCTCCTCTTCGGAGGAGCCGGCCGAAGGGGCGGCTCCCCTCTCGATTGCGCCCGCGCCGGGCCCCCTCGAGCCGAAACTGCGGGAGAACGGGGAGCATCCCCATCCGCTGGCCGAGCCGCCGCACGGCAGCATCGGCAAATCGGCCGCCCGCTCTGCAAAATCCGCCGGCAGGCGCCGCCTGAAACTGCGTCCATCCGCCCGCCTGCGCATAAACGGAAAAGCGAAAGCGCGTGCGGTCCATCCCCGAGCCGCTTCGCACGCACACGCGGTAGCGGCCCGCCAGGCCCGCGCATCCCACCCGGCGGCCCATCACGGCACGGGCGCATCCCATCCATCTTCATCTCATCAATTGCGCCCGCGGGGGAAAAGGCATTAAAAGCATTCTCGTCGGAGTGCACGCATAGGGGGGTTAAACATGGCGGATTTACCAAGCAAGGAAGGCGGCCCGAAGGCCACGACCGACATCCTCGAGGGCTCGTTCGGCCAGCATCAGGGCGGCAAGGAAGTCGAATCCTACATGTTCGACAACGAGGGCATCAAGGTGATGTCCCGCGTATTGTATTACCCAGACGATTTCGTGCTTCATTACGAGCTGGCCGTGCGCGGCCTGTCGGAAGGCACGCGCCTTGTGCTCAACACCCTGCGCGGCGAGCTCATCACAACCGTCAAACTCGACCTCACCGACATCATGGACGTGCGCAAGCGCGACGAGGTGAAGCGCAAGTTCGAGGAGCGCGCGCAGATTCTGCTTTCCAAGCATTTCCCCTCGCTGGCCGAGACAGACAAGAAGGTGCTCGTCGCCTACCTCATCCAAAACAGCTTGGGCCTCGGCGACCTCGAGGCGCCGTTGCATGATGAGAAGCTGGAGGAAATCGTCATCAACTCCAGCCGCGACCCGGTGTGGATTTACCACAAGAAATACGGCTGGTGCAAGACCAACATCGTCATCAATTCGGAAGAGGCCATCTACGACTACGCCTCGATGATTGGCCGGCGCGTTGGCAAGCAAATCAACACGCTCAATCCCCTCATGGACGCCCACCTGCCGACAGGGGAGCGTGTCAATGCCACGCTCTACCCGGTGTCCAACTTCGGCAACACGCTGACAATCCGCAAATTCGCCAAAAACCCCTGGACTCTCCCCTATCTCGTCGAGCTCAACTGCCTCTCGCCGCAGGTCGGCGGCCTGATTTGGCTCTCAATCCAGAACGAGCTGAGCCTGCTGGTTTCGGGAGGAACCGGCTCGGGCAAAACATCTTTCCTTAACGCAATTGCCTGTCTCATTCCGGCAAACCAGCGCGTCATTTCCATCGAGGACACGCGCGAGCTGACGCTGCCCTCCTTTTTGCAATGGGTGCCGCTCACAACCCGAGAGCCCAATGCCGAAGGCAAGGGCGAGATTGCCATGCTTGACTTGCTGGTGAACTCGCTCCGCATGCGCCCCGACCGCATCATCGTCGGCGAGGTCCGCAAGCAGCGCGAGGCGGAAATCCTTTTCGAGGCCATGCACACCGGCCACTCCATCTACGCCACCCTGCACGCCGATAACGCCGAGGAGACAATCACGCGTCTCACCACTCCGCCCATCGACATGCCGATTGAGGTGATGGACGCGCTGGCCGGAATTGTTGTGCAGTTCCGCCACCGCCGCCTCAACATCCGCCGCACTCTCGAATTCGCCGAAATCCAGAAGGGCGGCACGCCGAACGTGCTCCACCGCTGGGACCTCAAGAACGACAAGATGATGGAGGTCGGCAAGATGACCACTCTGGCGGCCACCATCGGCCTCTACTCCGGCCTCACGTCCAAGGAGATTGACCAGGATGTCGCCGACAAGGCGAAAATCATCTCGTGGATGACAAAGAAGAAATACCGCGAAATCAACTCGGTGGGCGCAATCGTGTCGCACTATTACATGAATCCGGACGAAGTTCTGGATGCTGCCGACAAGGGCGCCAACTGGGTGTTCGGGGTTTGAGCGCCATGGCCGCAGCGCCCGCGCCGGCCGGACGGAAAAGCGCTCCGTCCCGCGCCGGACAGGCCGGGATGGCGGATTCGCCGCCGCCCGGCGACGAGAATGGGGGTGCCGCGTTCCCCTCGTTTTCCCAAGCCGTAGCCGAAGCCCGCATGATTGAGAAAGGCGCCGCTCCCCTCGCGCCCGAGCCGATGTCGATGGCCGACCGCGATGATGTTGACTTGGGAGCAATCGAGGCCGAGCTTGGCGAGACAACGTTCTTCGAGTTCGCCGCGCAGGCGCACGCGCTCGACGCCGAGGTCGCTTCCGCGCAGGGCCAGGGCCTTCTCCACATCTCACTGCCGAAGCTGTCGCTGCCCGCCCCGACCGCCGCACAGCCGCAAATCGAGCGCGAGCTGGCCGGATTCGGCCGCGGCTCCGGCATGGAGCAGTCCGGCGCCTCTCTCGAATCAGTCCTCTCGCCGCGCGCCCGCGCCACGACGGCCGCGCCTTCATCAGTCCGCTCTTCAATTCCCCCGCTGCCGCAATCAACGGCGCCGAGCGCCGTTGGTGCACCGAAGGCCCCGGGCCTTCGAGTGTCATCTTCAATTCCTTCCCCGGCCTCTTCAGCTTCTTCCTCCCGTTCGCCCCATTCCCCGCCTGGCGGTTCATCTGACGAATCCTCC
>CAYIMK010000122.1:0-3583 GCA_964364595.1 Microcaldota archaeon
GGCTGTTCAGCTCGTCGTTGGGCCAAATCATCAGGTTGCCCTCGTCAGTGAGATTGCGGCCCGGGTGCAGCATCTGCACGTCTCCGATGGGGAGCGTCTTGGCGTAATTCTGCCCCGGCATGGTGAAGAGATAGGAGCGGGCGGCCGCCAAATTCCCATAGCCGTCCAGCGGATAGAGCACGCGCAGCTTCTGGTTCGAGTCGAACACGGCCAGCGGCGGGCTGTCCTGCGTCTTGCCGACAAAGCGGAAGGCGGCCAGCGTCCAGTTGCCGCCGATGTCGTTCTGCTTCGCGGACATGATGTCGAATATCGAGGTGGGCACCACAACCAGCGTGCCGGGGGCAAGGGCGGAGGTGCTGTTGCGGCCGGCCGCCAGCCATTTCATCATGTCCTTGGATGACAGGGCCGAGTTCCCGCGCGCGAGCAGCTGCACCGCCTCGGGGGCGGCCAGCGCCGCCACGGGCGAGCCCGCGAACTGGCTGGAATTCCCTATCCATATCAGCGCCGTCTGCGAGTCAGCATCAAGCGGGGCGTAAAGGTACAATCCGTTGGCGCCGATGGTGGAAACCGAAGCCGCCAAGGCCATCATCGCGGCAGCGAGCAAAAAGACGGCGGCGCCCGAGCGCACCATGGCCGAGGACCAGCCCCAGAGGTGGACCATGGCCACCACGCCGGCAGCGACCAGAAGGGCCGAGCCTGCGGCCTGCCCCCACCCCTGTGCTCCTGTCATGAGGCCGAAGAGCGGCATGCCGACAAGCAGAGTGACCATCGCAACGCGCATTGTGAGCGGGTCTTTCTCCCAGTCCTTGAGGGCGTGCAGGCCGTATGCGGCTGGCATCATCCACGCAAGCATTGCGGCCGCGGGCGACACGCCTCCCATGAGCAGGCCGGCCGCCGCGAGGACGGCATAAGTCAGGGCCTGCGGGTGCCTTTCTTTGCGCTGCCATGCGACAAACGAGATGAAAGCCAGCCCGCCGAGCATCCATCCCTGCTGCAGAACCAGCAGTATGCCGGAGAAGGAAAGAACATAGGGCGGCAACGGAGTGACGAGCAGGACTCCGAGGGGCAGGACGAGGGCGGCCAGCCGCATCCATGCAGCCCGGCCCAGCTTGCTCGAATCATGCAGATGCGCCTGCGCTTCCAGCATGCTGCCGAACAGCATGGCGGCCAGAAGGATGCTCGCCCACGGATAAATCCAAATCGCGGCCGAGAATCCGATGACCGCCAAGAAAAGGCCCAAGAAAGCCATTCCCGAACCGTCAATCATTTTTTTGGTTTTCTCCTCGGCCACCAGGGCAATTCCGAAGAAACCCGTGAGAATCAGCGGGATGGCCAGCATCTCGCTCACCACAAGGCCTGGGAAGAAGGCGAGCCCGACGGCCGGTGCCATCATGGCGAGCGCCGCGGCCAGCACGCTCTCGAGCCGGTCGAAATTGAGCAGGCGGAGAGTGCCGTATGCCAGCATGGCGCTCAAGGCGCCGAGAAAGAGTGCGAGGTTTTTGAAAAATGTCAGTTGCCCAGCTATGCCGGGGCCGCCCAAGATGGCGCCCAGCATGCTGTAGGCGCCGCGCATCATCGTCTCGGCCGGACCGGCCGGCTGGTTCTGCACAACGTTGAGCACGTGAGCATACGCGCTGTTGGCCAGCGTGGGGGGATTGAGCGCAGCCAGCAGGCCGCCCACCAGCACGCCCAGGCACGCGGCCAGCAGCCAGTCGGCGGAATCTCTTGGCTCGCTTTTATTCAAAATGTTTTTGTCTGTCATCAAAATCAACCATGGCAAATGAATGGAAACTGCTTCCTGCTCATCTTACTTCCCGCCTCTCATCTCCTTGAGCGCCGCTTTCGCGCCCGCCTCGTTGAGCGCGCTGCCGGCGCTCATCCGCCTGACAACCTCGTCAACTTCGCCCTCTTTCGCCCCTGCCGCCATGGCGATGTGGCGCGCATGCAGGCGCATGTGGCCTTTCTGGATGCCCTCGGACGCCATCGCGCGAAGCGCTGCGAAGTTCTGGGCAAGCCCGACCGCGGCCATCACCTGCGCCAGTTCACCCGACGTCTTGGCCCCAAGAATCCTGCTGCACAGGGCGGCGGTTGGGTTGGCTTTCATCGAGCCGCCAACAGTTCCGACCGCGAGCGGCAGCAGAATTTTGCCCTCAATGTCGCCATCGGCGTTGAGTTTGTAAGTCGTCAGGGCCGCGTCCTTCATTGCTGCATAGGAATGCGCGCCGGCTTCCACCGCGCGCCAGTCGTTTCCAAGCGCAACCGCAACAGCGTCGATTCCGTTCATCACGCCCTTGTTGTGCGTGGCGCGCCGGTACGGGTCGGCCACGGCCATGGTCCATGCGTCGAGAATTCCTTAAGCAACATCAGCCCCGCCGATGTCCTCCGTTTTCCACACGGCCGTTGCGGAAGCCATGCGGTGCGTGGCCAAATTGGACAGAATTCTGAGACGGCTTTTTGCTTCGCACATCTCTTCAAGTGCCGGAGCCATTCTCTCAAGCGTTGTGTTCACCATGTTCGCGCCCATTGCGTCGACCACGTTGACCAAAAATTCCACAATAAGCATCTGGCCGCGGTCTGTGAGAATAACGCGCCATTGCAGCGCCGTCACCCCGCCGCCATAAGCAGTGAGATATTTCGCGTCGCTGTTGGCCTGCTCAATCAATTTGGCCTTGTTCTGCTCCAGCTTCTTTTTCGCCTCTTCCATGTCCTTGACTTGCACCAATTGGATTTGGCCGATCATGATGGAGCCGGTGTAAGTGGTTCTGAATCCGCCCGTTGCCTTGGCCAGTTTGGCGGCGTTGGATGCGGCCGCCACAACCGAGGGCTCCTCAATCGCCATCGGTACGACGTATTCGTGGCCGTTGATTACGAAGTTGAGGGCGACCGAGAGCGGAAGGCCAAAAGTTCCAATTACATTCTCGCTCATCTGGTCTGCCGAAGCAAGAGGAAGCGGGCCGTCCTTGTTGAGAGTGGCAAGGTCCGAGCTGTCGAGGTTGCGGGCCTGTGCCAGAATCTTCTGCCGCTCGGCCACGCTTTTTTTGTAAAAGCCGGACCAATCGGCGGAAGAGGGCGAGGTCGTTTGAGAAGTCCCTGACGTAAAGATACACCTTTTGTCGTCAGCCGTTTGGCCAAAACAGCTTTTTATAGCAATGGGTGCGACGGGAGACGAAAACGCAGCCTCAGACGCGGGCATGCTTCATGTGCAGCCCAATCGCTTCTTTGATGTTCGCCAGCGTCTCTTTCTTCGTTTCTCCCTGTGAGGCGCAGCCCGGCAGCGCCGACACTTCCGCCCAGTAGCCGCCTTCTTTGGCCTTGTGGAGAATGATTTTGTTTCCGCCGTTTTTACTGGCGGCGCCGAATAAAGGGAGGAAGATCATAATGACCCTACACCGAATTAGAATTCAACAGTGGCAAATCATCGTGATGCTCTTTTTTGTATTTGGTTAGCAATAGAGATTCGGCAATTGCGACGTAATCCAATTCCACTATGATATATTGAAAACAGAGTTTTCCTTTTTTGGATTTTTATTGCCTTGTTGCATAACTCGCTGACCGCTTCGACGTAAGCATTATCTACATCTGC
>CAYIMK010000123.1:0-3574 GCA_964364595.1 Microcaldota archaeon
CGCGATGATGGACGCGAACCTGGCGTTGGGCGCGTATCAGCAGCGCATCGCCGAGCAGTCGGGCGTCGAACCGGGCGAGGAGCTGCGCCGCGCCCTGCAGGTCTCGGGTGAACTCGGCGTTCCGGTGCTGCTCATCTACCGCGAGAAGACCGACTGCCCCGAATGCCGCGCACAGAACCAGATTCTCTCGGGCCCGGTGGCGGCGCGCTGCGCAAACGTGCGCGTCTACTCGGTCCCCTACGATTACCCGCTCATGCCGCTCCAGATGCTGGCCGACCGCTACAACGTCAGCGCCGCCAGCCGCCCGCCGGTCACGATCATCGATGACAGCATCCGCTTCGAGGGCCTGCGCAGCGAGGACGAGCTGGTGACGGCGCTGGTGAGCCGCGGGGCGGCATGCGGCCCGAAAAAAAACTGAACACTTGACGCCAAGCCAAAGCAGCGAGGGCAACGAGGCAAACACGAGGGCAATTCAGATGAAACGATTCAGGCCAGACAAACCCCGCCATGCCGACAGCTCCACCTCGCTGCCGGGATTCAAGCGAAGCCCGTTCCGCATGGAGGGGCGCAAGCAGCTGGTTTTCACCGGGCTTGGCCTTCTCTTTCTCGTCGTCGTCGCCTTCATCAACATCCCGTACCAGATTCTTCTGCTTCTCTACAGCATCTACGCCATCCTCCTTCTCATGACATATCTGACGATTTGGATGGACGGGGCGGACGAGATGGGGGAGCCGGACGTGAAGATGAAGAAATGGCCGTCCGTGAGCATCGTCATCCCCTCGTTCAACGCCGGCCACACGATTTTCGAATGCCTCAAGCATGTTCAGCGCATCCGCTACCCCGGCAAGCTGGAGGTGCGGGTGGTGGACGACGGCAGCACAGACGGCTCGTCCGCAGCGCTTGCGAAGATGAAGGGCATCCGCTTCTTCTCCATCACGCGCAACGTCAGCAAGTCGAGCGCGGTCAATTACGGAATCGCGCGCGCGAAGGGCGAAATCATCGCAACGGTGGATTCCGACACCTACGCCAACGCGGACGTGCTCGAGCGCGCCGTCCCCTATTTCGAGCAGGACAAAAAAATCGGCAGCGTGGTGCTGTTCATCAACGCCGCGCATCCGCGCAACCTGCTCCAGCGCCTGCAGGAGCTGGAATACTGGGTGAGTTTCGGCTTCTATTTCAAAACAGTTGATTTCGTTGACGGCCTGCACGTCACGCCCGGCCCCATGGCCATTTACCGCCGAGAAGTGTTTGACGAACTCGGCGGGCTCGACGAGACCAACATCACCGAGGATTTGGAAATCGGCCTGCGCATGCGCCAGGCGGGCTGGCGCATCAAGGCGTGCCACGCCGCCATAGTATATACTGAGGTGCCGTCCAACCTTCTCAACCTCTACAAGCAGCGTTTGCGCTGGTTCCGCGGCGGGCTGATGAACATTTTGCGCTACAACCACCTCTTTCTCAACCCCCGCTTCGGAAGCTTGGGCATGTTCACCATGCCCATGGTGCTCACAAGCGGCCTGTTCGCAGCCGTCTTCACGGTGTGGACAGTGCTGAACTGGGGACGGGGGGCCGCCACCGCCGCCCTGCCTGCGCTTTCAAACCTGACAGCATTTTTGCCGGTGGCCATGCGCGGACCGCCGCCCGACCCGCTCCTCATCAACTCGGTTGCGCTGGTGGCGATTATTCCGGTCCTCATCTGGTGCTTCTTCCTCTACTCTGGTTTCCGCATCGCTGAGGTGAGGCCCGGATTGCGCCACGTCCTGCCCGCCCTGATTCTGCTTTTCATCTACCCCGCGTTCCTGGGCGTCACGTTTTTGGCCGCTTATGCCTCGGAGCTGTCGGGCCGCGGGTATAGATGGTAGCGGCAGGCCGCCGGTACAGATGGTGAAAAAGAGAAATCAACTGGACAAATCTAGGGTCATTTTTAAACTCATACGCCGCAAAAATAGACGATACAGATGGGCAGCTTCTGGGCGTTCGAATACGTCGCATCCTTCATAGGCTTATTCGTAGTCGTGCTCATGACTCTTGTCTACCTGCGGGACCGCAACAGGATACATTCCGTCCGGCTCCAAACGAGCAGCTGGACTCCGAGTGTGAGCATCATCATCCCGGCCTGCAACGAGTCGGAATACATAGCCGGCTGCATCAAATCGGTGCTGGCGCTGGATTACCCCAAAAACAAGCTTGAGATTATTGTGGTTGACGACGGCAGCATCGACAACACGGCGGCCATAGCGCGCTCTTTCTGCAAAAAGAACCCCCACTTATCGGTGTGGAACAAGCCAAACAGCGGCAAGGCGGACAGCATGAATCGGGCCATCGCGCGCGCGAAGGGAGAGCTTGTGGCCTGCCTTGACGCAGATTCTTATGCCAGCCCATATTCCCTGCGCCGCATGCTGTCGCATTTCGACGCGCCCGACGTGGCGGCGGTGGCGTCGGCGGTGAAGATACGCCACGCCCGCAACATCGTGGAAGAGGTTCAGCGAATTGAATACTTCTACTACCTTTTCACGCGCCGCATACTCAACGCCCTCAACTGCGTCACGGTCACGCCGGGCCCGTTCAGCCTCTTCCGCCGCGAAATCATCCTCAAAGTCGGAGGATTCGACAGCAAGAGCTTGGTGGAGGACCAGGAAATCGCGCTTCGGCTGCAGAAGGAGGGATACCGCATCAACAGCTCGCTCGACACCGATATATACACGGAAATACCGCGCAACTTCTTCGAGCTGATGAAGCAGCGCACGCGCTGGCAGAGGGGCGGTTTCTGGAACTCGATGAAATACCTCGGACTCATCCACCCCAAATACGGCGACCTTGGGCTCATCATCATCCCGTTCGGCGTGGTCGGCTACATGCTCTTCGTCGGCGGCCTGCTCGTGTTCGCCGACAGCGTGCTGAACCGCTCTCCCTACGAGGAGCTGGTCGGCTGGCAGTCGTTCTTCTTGGGGCTTGGTCCGACGCAGATGCTGGTGCTCGTCTGGTTCGCATTCGCATTTTCGTGGTTCATTTTCGGCGTGAGGCCGATGTTCAAGGAAGAGAAGATTGGAATTCCATCCATCGTTCTCTTTTTATTCCTCAGCCCAATTTTCTCGGCCATATTCTGGTTCTCGGCGGCCTACACCGAGATTAGGACAGGTGGAAGATTCGCGTGGTGAAGAGCTTGGGGCAAATCGGTGATTTGATATGGTGAATTTGGAAGGAAACCCCAGGCAAATCAGCCTCTCGCTCTATCTTGCAGCGTTCATCATCAGCGCCGCAATCTTCGCCGCCGGAATCTATGTTGGCAAGGCGATGGAGGCCGGCAATATGGCCGGCCTCTCGCAGGGCATCACGCTTGTAAACAACAAGATGAATTCCATTGAGATGCTCTACCTCCTAGACGAGGATTCTGCCGCCCTCTGCCCCGTCTACCGCAGCGAGCTGCACAACCTCGACGCCCAGACCGAGAATCTGGGCTACCAGATTTCCTATCTTGAGGACAAGGGCACGCGCGACCCGGAGCTGAAAAAGCAGTATTTCATGCTCGAGGCCAGCGCATACCTGCTCTCGCAGAAAGTAATGGCCCGATGCG
>CAYIMK010000124.1:0-3542 GCA_964364595.1 Microcaldota archaeon
CCGGTGGCGATACGCTCCGCAATGCGCATCCCGGCTGCGGGGGCGGCCTTGAACTGGAAGTTGTAGATGCCGGGAAGCATGCCGCGCGCTTTCCAGGTTTGGATGTAGGGGGAGAGGGCCATGACTTCTTTCGGGTCGCCCAGTTTGGCGGCAACGCGGTCCCAGTCGCCGTAGAGGCCGTAGTAAATCAATAGGTCTGTGAACGGGACCGGCCAGATTGGAGAGGGGCTGGCGAGGGCGAAGGCGAGCGCTTTCTTGCGCTCGGCACGCGAGATTTCGGCGGATGGGGAGCGCATCTGATGCACGATTTCGGCGCCGTTCGGGCCTGATGCGCCGGATGAATTCGCGCCTCCCGGCATCAGGCCCATTGTTTGGGCGAGGCGCCCGGCCTCTTCGAATTCGTTCATGAGGCGCAGCAGGTTTTCGGCAGTGGGGTTGATGTCACGGTTCTCGTTGAGGTCCGGGCGCAGCAATGCGTAGGAGAGAACCGGAGCGGGAATAAGGGAGAGAAGCTCGCGCACGCCCATGCCAATGCCCTTGGATTTGGAATATTTCTTGCCCATGAAAAGAACAAATCCAAACTGGTAGCCGATTGGGGGCTCTTTGTGGAAGATGTCATGAAAGACCGCCTGAGCGGTGTCCCATGAGCCGCCGCGGGTGAAGTGGTCAACGCCCCCACCCTCGATGGAGGTGTGGAAGAAGTCCATCCATGCAGGCCAGTGCAGGCGCCAGGTGAGTTTGTACTTGTGGTCGGAAATAGAGTTCGAGCCGGAGTGCCCGCATCCTTGGGTGTATTTCACGTTCTTGTCACAGGAGTATGAGTATTGGTCCGGAGTCATGTTTATGACCCGGGCGGTGGATATGCGGCCGCAGTTCTCGCAGATGGGCATAATCGGCGCCCAGTCGGCCGGCAGCTCGGGTTTGAGTGAAGTGGTGGCAACGAGCTCGCGGACAGCCGGCAGCTGCTCGATAAAGAGGCGGGCGTAGCGGTCCATCGCGCCCGATACGTAGAGTTCTTGCGCGCGCACGATTTTTGGCGCGATGTTGAATTGCTTGCCGATTTCGAAACTCTCGGCAAGGTAATGCTCGCCAAAAGAGGCCTGCACGCCGAGTGGGTCGGGCACGTTGCAGAGCGGTTTGCCCAAGTGAGGAATGAGATGGGCCGCGTATTTCTGCATGTCGAGCGGGACGGCATCGAACGCGTCCATGATGTCGGCGATGAAGATATATTGGGTCGGGCGTTTGGTCTGGTTGAGATGGCGGCTGATGGCCTGGGGATAAAGCATCTCGCACAGGGTGCCCATGTGCGCTGGCCCGGAGGTGGTCATGCCGGCCGTGACGATGTAGGGGCCGGGGCCGCGGTCGACCACTTTCTGGCCCAGCTGCTCCACCCAATGCCGATGCTCTACAATAGAGGGGGTGTTGTTTTCGGCCATGATATATTGGTCGCCAAATAGGATTATAAAATGCCGCCCCCTCTATGGGGCGGGCGAGTTTCGACTATCTCGTCATGAGCGACCAGGGTGAGCACATGAGTGTAAAGGTTTCGAAAATCTACGGCATGGATATCTACACGGACGGCGGGAAATTCCTCGGCCGCGTGCAGGACATCCTCATCGACCTCGAGCAGGGCAAGATTGTGCGTGTGGTGATGGAACCGCTGGCAAACGTTTCAAAGGAGGAGGCCAAGCGCATCCTCAAGGAAAAGAGCGTGCTCTACAGCTCGGTAAAGAGCGTGGAGGATGTGGTGGTTGTCACCAAAGCCGGCGCGGGTTCCGTGGGCCTTGAGGGCTCGTAGGACTGTGAAAATGGCTTTTCTTTAGGATTTTCTTAATCTTTTTCTTAATTTTTATCTATTTAGATAGTTTTGACCTTAGGGAGTCCCCATACTTCCACTAATAGGGGTTTGGATGGGTGGGGGTTGTTTTAGGGGCCGTAAATTTTTTGTAAAAAGCCCAAATAGCCCTTAAAGAGAACGATATATTCCTTGTATTTCGAAAAGAACAGGTCAAATTCGGTTTCTCTTGATTCCTCAACACATATGACTGATTTTGAGTAAAAGAAGCCGTATAATGGTTTTATTTTCTTTAAATCATAGTAAAAACGTCGTTTTATTGTATTGAAACGTTTTTTATCTTTAGAATTGATATCGAAACAGTATATAATCATAATGTAACTATAGTTACATAATACTTATAATACTTATCATGTGGCTCTATTTTATTCTATTTTAGTGGAATTTTCAATACGCCCGCTGCCAAAGGCCGAATAAGGGAAGTGTGGGGTCCCCCAAAACCAGCCACAACCAAAAACCAGAATCGTTTCTTTTGGGGTACAACCGACGCCCTTTTGTGATGTTGGGTTCTTCAGAGCCCGTCCGCCCCCGGTGCTTTGCGCCGAGGGAGCCATCGGTGCCCCGGCGGCCTTTAGGGCCGCCGTGGGAAGACCTTTTCTTTTCACAGAAAGAAAAGGGATTTAGTGGGAAGTGGATTTGAACCACCGATCTCTGGGGTATGAGCCCAGCGGGGACTCCAAGCTACCCCATCCCACTGATTTCTATTTAGACGACGATGTTTAAGAGGCTTCCGAGCAGAGGCTCCATTATTTTCAAACACCGATTGAAAAATAGGCACCGGAAACCTACTCTCCAAACCAACATCTACTGACTCGGGTCGATCTCTTTACAGCCACGAATGCGCTCACACGAGCTACGGCCGGGATGGCCGGCAATCGCCGGCTCCTATGAATCAATCATCGGCCGGCGAACCGGCCGATGGTGCACCGACGGCCCCCAAGGGCCGTTGATTGCGGCGGTGCCCCAACGGCTCCCCAGAGCCGTTGTGGGAAGTAACGCTGTGGAGATGGAGAAATAACTCCGTCTTTGAAGCAGGAAGCCGCGTCCTTTAGGACGTAGTGGTTCACATAGCCGTCTATTCGGTTTGCGCCATGGCGGCCGGCGCCTCTGTTTTTTTCTGCTCAAAGAACGCCAAGCTGCTGCCGCATTGCTCGCACCTGAAAAGAAGCGCCGAGGCCTTTTCAAAATCCACACAACTGGCCGGTCCGCATGCATTGCAGACATACCTCTCCTGGCCGTCCTCGGCCTGGATGCTGACTGCCTGGGTGTTCTCTCCAGCCTCCCGCTTGACCTTGCCCACCATCTCTGAGAGATGCT
Organism: Microcaldota archaeon; assembly: GCA_964364595.1. Lineage (GTDB taxonomy): Archaea > Micrarchaeota > Micrarchaeia > Anstonellales > Anstonellaceae > CAIXYX01. The sequence continues at coordinate 3,173 of CAYIMK010000124.1, forward strand.
CGTTGTTGAGATGCCAGACGTACGAATACCAGCCGCTGTTCTTGTCCCGGTTGCGCGCATAAGTCGCCAAGCTGTATGAGTGCAGTTTGTTGAGCACCACCCGCACGTCGCTGGCGCGGATGCCGGCCTTCTGCGCGATCTGTTCGTCGCTCAAGTCTTGGGTGAACTCCTGAATCACATGGATGGCGTGCTCGCCCATGGTGCGAATCAGCCACTTGCGCACCGTCGCGTCGGTCAAAAGCTGCTTTTGCCACAACCGGTTCGCAACGCAGCGCGTCGTCGTCTCCATATGCGCGCCCGTCCTCACCGGCGGATGCAGTTTCGCCATCTGTAGTTTCGCGGCGGGCGACGGGCCTTTGAAAAACTTCTC
>CAYIMK010000125.1:0-3526 GCA_964364595.1 Microcaldota archaeon
CGAGTGTTTTCATAATTCGGTTTACCGAGAGGACCTTATTTCGGGACAAGACAGGAGAGGAAGACCGACTAGGGATAAAAAGGCCAGACGGACCGGCAGGTAACAAAAGAAACTCGAACCCCAGAATGCATTTGATTATATTTCTTCATCCGCCTACCCATTCCATGAAGATTCTCATCACCTCCGCCCTTCCTTATGTCAATAACGTGCCCCATTTGGGCAACCTCATCGGCTGCGTCCTGTCTGCCGACGTGTTCGCCCGCTTCTGCCGCTCGAGGGGCCATGAGACGCTCTACATATGCGGCACGGACGAATACGGCACGGCCACCCAGGCCAAGGCCATCGAGGAGGGAGTTACCCCCCGCGAGATATGCGACACGTATTTCGCGCTGCACCGCGGAATCTACGAGTGGTTCGGCATCTCCACCGACCGATTTGGCCGCACGTCAGACCCGATTCATGTGAAGCACACGCAGGACGTCTTCCTCGACTTGCACAGGAACGGCATGCTGGTGGAGAAAGAGGTGGAGCAGCCCTTTGACGAGAAACTGGATATGTTTCTCGCCGACCGCTTCGTGACCGGCACCTGCCCGCATTGCAACTCAACAGATGCGCGGGCAGACCAGTGCGACAAGTGCGGCAAATTGCTGACTTATTCGGAGCTGATTTCGCCCAAAAGCAAATTGTCCGGCGCCACGCCCGTGCTGCGCAGGACCAGGCATCTTTTCCTTGACTTGGCCAAGAGCCAGCCAAAATTGGAGAAATGGATAGCAGGCATCGAGAAGGAGGGCCGCTGGTCGTCCAACACCATCGCCATCGCCAAATCATGGCTGAAGGAGGGGCTGCACGCGCGCTCCATCACCCGCGACTTGAAATGGGGCGTGCCGGTGCCGCTCCCGGGCTGGGAAGACAAGGTGCTCTACGTGTGGTTTGACGCGCCGATTGGCTATGTTTCCATTACGGCCGCCCACACCGACAAATGGAAAGAGTGGTGGATGCCGAACGAGACTGCGGGTGGAAGCGCGCCCGACGAAGTCCGCCACTACGAGTTCATCGGCAAGGACAACGTGCCTTTCCATGCCATCATTTTCCCCGCCATGCTGATGGGCACTTCCAAGAACTGGACTCTGCCCTACTGCATTTCGTCGACAGAATTCCTCAATTACGAGGACGGCAAGTTCTCCAAAAGCAGGGGAGTGGGAGTGTTCGGCAACGACGCGGCCGACTCCGGCATAGGGCCGGACGTGTGGCGCTATTATCTGCTGTCCACGCGGCCCGAATCGTCTGACGCCACTTTCTCATGGGAGGAGTTCGGCACGCGCAACAACAAGGAGCTTTTGGGCAATTACGGGAATCTGGTGAACCGCGCCCTGATGTTCATAACCCAGAATTTCGACGGAAAAGTGCCTGTTCCGGGAGAATTGAGCGAAGAAGACGAAATGTTTTTGGCGGAGTTACACATACGCCTCTGCCGCGAGGCGGATTTGCTTGACAAGGTGCAATTGCGGGCCGGCTTGGCCGAATTCATGGGAGCGGCGGCGGCGGCCAACGCCTATTTCCAGCTCCAAGAGCCGTGGAAGGCGGTGAAAGAGAACCACAAACGGGCGGCCACCACGATGTATGTGCTGGTGCAGGCCATCAAGGATTTGGCAATTGCTTCGGAGCCGTTCCTGCCTTTCAGTTCGGAAAGCGTGTTCGGCCAGCTGGACATCACGCCGCGCACTTGGAAAGACATCGGCGAGCGCAACGTGCCGGCCGGACACCAACTTGGAAAGCCCGCCCATTTGTACAAGCCGCTTGACGCCAAGACGCTGGCGGCGTTGAGGGAGAAGTATTCAGGCAAGCAGCAGAAAACAGGCAAGCCAGCAGCATCATCCGCCCCCGTGTCGCCGCTCCCGCCTCTCGCTCTCGAAAACCTCCAATTGGAGGTCGGGCTGATCGAATCGGTGGAGCGCCACCCCAACGCCGAGAAGCTTTATGTCGAGAAGATTATCCTCGCGGACGGCGAGATGCGCACCGTCTGCTCGGGCCTCGTGCCTTACATGAAAGCCGAGGATTTGCTGGGCCGCTCTTGCGTGATTGTGAAAAACCTCAAGCCCGCCAAACTGCGGGGCGTGGAGAGCGCCGGCATGCTGCTCGTGGCCGAGGATGAGAAGCACGTGATGGAAATTCTATCGCCGAATGCACCGGCCGGCACGCCCATCCGCTTCGAGGGTGTCGAGCCGAATGCGAAAGCCCCAGTCATTTCCATCGACGAGTTCTTCAGCATCAGGATGGAAGTGAAGGGCGGCAAGGTGCTGGCCAACGGGCACGCTCTGTTGGTGGATTCAAAGCCGCTGAGCATGGAAAAAGTGAAGGACGGCAAAGTCAGCTAAAAAAATTATTTTAAATTTTAATAAAAATTCCTTTTAAATTTCGATAAAAATTCAGGTAGCATAATATATCTTCTCGTTTTAGCAATCTTCACTTAGTCGGGAGGGTTGGCAGTGGTTAACGGGGCAGTGGCCGGATTCATGGAGAGGAATTACCGCCACTTTAACTCAGCGGAATTGCTCGACGCTGCCAAATCCTTCAAAAAACACACTGATTCCGGCGGCAAGATGCTCTTGGCGTTGGCCGGGGCCATGAGCACGGCCGAGCTTGGCATTTCGATTGCCGAGATGATTCGGCAAGACAAGATTCACGCTATTTCGACGACTGGGGCTAATCTGGAGGAGGATTTGTTCAACCTCGTGGCCCACAAGAACTACCAGGTAATACGCGATTACCGCAACCTTACGCCGGCCGAGGAGCTGGCGCTGATGAAGAAAGGACTCAACCGAGTCACAGACACGTGCATCCCCGAAGAAGAGGCCATGCGCAAAATCGAAAAAGTGCTGCTGCCGATTTGGCAGAAGCATGACAAGGAGAACAAGCCGGCTTTTCCGCACGAATATATGTACGAACTAATCCGCTCCGGCGTGCTGGAAAAGCATTACCAGATAGACCCGAAAGATTCGTGGATGCGGGCCGCCTGCGAGAAGAACCTGCCCATCTTCGTGGCCGGCTGGCCTGACTCGTCTTTGGGCAACGTGTTCGTGGCCGAGCACCTCAAGGGCAACATCAAGAACATTGGAGTGATGAAGGAGGGCCTCGAATACATGAAAGAGCTGGTGGGCTGGTACACGGAGCATTCAGCCAGGAGCAAAATCGGCTTCTTCCAGATTGGCGGCGGCATTTCGGGCGACTTCCCGATTTGCGTGGTGCCGCTCATCAACCAGGATTTGCGCACAAAGCAGGTGCCCATGTGGTCCTATTTCTGCCAGATTTCTGACTCGACAACTTCATACGGCTCTTATTCGGGCGCGGTGCCGAACGAGAAAATCACGTGGGGAAAGCTGGGGCCCGACACGCCGAAGTACATGATAGAGTCGGACGCGACGATTGTGGCTCCGCTGATTTTCAGCTACGTGCTGGGGCATTAGGGAATGACGGGTTTTGAAAAATGCGCGCCTGCCGGGGAGCGATGGGCAAAAAAATAGGTTTT
>CAYIMK010000126.1:0-3501 GCA_964364595.1 Microcaldota archaeon
CCCGCTGACTGACAAGGGGATAGCACAATTCGCAGAGGATTACAAGAAGGCGCAGGAAAGCGTTAAGGGTAGGAAGTAGGCGGACTATTTTTCGGAAAACAAACCTATTTTCCCTTCCGGGATCGCGAAGTCCGGCCGCCGGATGGAGGCCGCTTCTTGAAAACGCCGAGGACGGCGGCGGCTATCAGCGCAACCACGACAAGGGCCACGACTATGGCTAGGCAGACCACCTGATTAAACGTCCTGTTGTAATCCACGGTCGGGCCGTCGTATCCGAACGTGCTGTTGAGCAGGGGCGGGCACCTCTGGTCAAAGGGTAAGTTCTACCGCTCTGTCAGCGACGTCAGCGGCCAGACAATCTACCGCTACATCAAGGAGCACCGGCACAAGGAGCTGCACCGCTCAATCGGAGCGGCGCGCAGGGAGATGGTCCAGCGCAGCCTGTTGGCGTTCTAGTCGTAGGAAACCGCGCTCGCGCCCGCAGGCGCGAGCTCGCGCGAAGCGCGAGCCCTTTAGGGCGCGGTAATTCATCCCCGCCAGTCGCAACGACAGAGAATGGGGGCCAAAGGTTATTAAGTCCAATCGCATAATTCCAGAAAGGGGGATGGGTATGACCACCAAGCCGCTGAAAACGCCGGAAAAAAAGGCGAATGAGTTAATTTTTAATCAGAATTCAATCCCGGAGCGTGCGCTTTCTACCCGCATCCAGCAGGCCGTGAAAACGAACGGGGATTCCAAGACCAATGAGGTTAATACTAGCCGAAGAAAGTTCCTGGGCACCGTGGCCACGATGGCGGGCGTGGCCCTATTGGCTACGGCCATTCCAAGGCCCCTGCTGGCCATGGCCCAGGATGAGAAAGGAATGGCGAAGAATGAGGCGTCTGCACCGGCATCAGCAAATGCGCCGGCTGCGGTGAATGCGCCGGTGAAAGAGACGCTGAATGCGTATCCGGTAATTGGGGGGACGACGTTTGTAATGGGTAACTCCATTAATGATTCCAATTCATTCGATGTGACTAATCAGTTAAAGGAGCTTGGCGTAGATGTATTCACTGAAGGCTCGTTTGGCGTTTGCGTTCTAGTCAAAAGAGGGACAATCACGTACGGAAAAGAGCCTTTCGCTTCGTTGTATCTCATCGTGCCAGGGGCAAAGGGAATCGTCTTTCTCGATTTGGACACGGTCGAGAAAGGGGCTATAGGGGTTGTGCGATTTAGTGATGCCATGAAAGCCATACCTCCAACAGCAAAATATGGCCGAGATTACACTGTGGAGCTAAGTCGTAATGGGAATAAAGAGATCTATTTTGATTTCAAAGTTGGCTCCAAGTACGTGGCTTCATACGGGTTCGATATGACAACTGGAGAAGTCTTTAAGACTCCAATTCCTGGAAGTTTAGGCCAGAAGGTAGGTCAGAACTGATGCTTGAGGCGGCGGCATGATTTTACAAGCAAACGTCATGGACCCTCCGCCTGTTCAGAGGCAGCGAGGAACCGCTGAACAAAAAGAACGCGAAGTTCTCGCTAATTTCCTCCAAAGCCCAGCTATCCAATCTGCCGCCATCGCCACCGGCGCCTACAATCCGAAAACAGACGGCCCCCTCACCCCCGACATAGCGGCCAAGCTCGCCAAATCCAATGTCGAATTCAAGCAGGTGCTGGAAACCGAACTGCAGAAGGCTGGCCTCTTCGAACAGTGGCAGCGCTTTCTGGCGGAGTTCGAGCGCCGCCAGGGGTTTGGCAAGCCCATTGCCGAGGACGCCAAACAAATCATGGCCCTCGCCGGCAACGCCATCAGGAAGAACCATGAGGAAGGAAAACAAGCCGAGCGGCGCAACGAGCGGCTCAGGCGGCTTGTGCCCAGTAAAGTGAGGCCCGACGAGTGGAAGTCCGGGCCTGCGAATGCCTGAAAGCACGGGTGCCCGGGGTGAATCCAAAAAAGGATGCAAATGGCATCCTTTCGGCGGAAGGCGGCCTTATGGGGACTGTAGCTCAAGAAACAGACGGGCGGCCCGTCAGCCCGGTGCAGCCGGATGGATGCTTGACGGAAGATGAGAGGGAGAAGCTGTCCTGGATAGGCCTGACCCGGCGGCAAGCGCCGGACCTGCAGATGGATGAGGATGCGCTTTCCCTGATGGGGCCGTTGGAAATAACCGACCGGCAATGGAATGTGCTGACAGACATACTCCTCCGGGTCAGCTATGTGCTTTACGGGCAGGATTTCGCATCCCTTTCCCAGAAGCGCAAGATACGCGCCGTATGGGCCGCCCTGGCCGGCACCGGAAGCGAACTGGTTGTCATGAAGTCAAGGCCGGATGGCGATATGGGGAACATCAGCAAGGCGGCTGAATTTCTTTCTAAACGGGTGGGCGACTGCGACGACCTGGCCCTGCTTTACATGGCCTGCGTCAAGCGCCTGGGCGCCTCGGGCCTAATCGATGCGCAAAGCATCGGCATGGCCACTGTCGATTACTACGACCCTGCGAAGCAAAAAGTGAGCGGCCATGCGAATGTCATACACACGGTGTTGGAGGAGAATGCCGCATCGGCCCGCTCGTATATCGTAGAGCTGGCTTTGCGTCCGAAAATCATCGAAATGGACATGCATGGCAATGGGCTGTTTGGAAAAGGCAACCAGGCCCTTATGGAAAGCCTGATGGAAAATCTGAACAGCTCGAGGGTTGAAAATATCAGCCCGCAGGGGAAACTTGAATCGAGGGAGAGGCGATTGGAGGAATTCGTCGAACCGATGCGGGCGGAATGGCTGTTTTACACTGGATTCGAGGCGGCGGAACTCTACTACTGCGAAACGAAGGGGCAAAGCCAAAAAATGAACGGGGAGTTCGAGAAAGCGATTGACACGTTCACCCGCGGCATTGCCATCGCGGAAAAAGCGGGGCTGGAAAAGGCGAACTGCCTGGTCTGCAGGGGGAACAGCTACGGCCTGCTGTTTTACGAGACCATGCGCAAACATGGGGTGGAAGGGAATGTTGGAAGGATGATTGAGTTGCGGGACCGGGAAAAGGCGGATTATTACGAGGCGGCCAAAACGGCCGGCACAATTTGTTCCATCAAAGGCACCAGCATGTACTACCTGTACGGGACGGACCCTCCGAACCGTCATCTTGCGGAAGAACTGCTGCAGCGCGGAATTCAGATGGCGTCATACCACTGTGAACTGCACCTGATGATGGGCCGGGCTCGTCTGGGCCGCTTTGAGCTGGACAAAGCCGGGGAATCCGTCCAAAAAGCGATTGATTTGCTTGAACTGATGTCCGGCGAACCCCAGGAATACCAGAACGAGATGAAGGACAGCATCAAGCGGACGAAACTGGCCATCCGGCTGAGCGGTTTGATGAACAAGACGAAGGAGGCGGTTCCGTTGGCGGCGGAAAAAGACGGCGCCGCACGCAGCATCCCGCCTGTTGAAGGGGTTCCGCGCATTCCAGGGGGTCCGTAAATAATTTTGCTGAAACTCCTTTTCCATATTCCGCTCGGCAGCAG
>CAYIMK010000127.1:0-3439 GCA_964364595.1 Microcaldota archaeon
CATGGTCAGGTGCGTCACCCATCCGCCGCCGGCCTTGAACTTCTCCACGTCTTTCACCCACTCGTCGGTGTGCCGGACCTCGAAGCTGCCGCCCCACTCCTTGGAAATCTTGCGCAAACGCTCCATCAGTGCGTCGTCTTTCTCGCCCTGGAAAATAATCCCGGCCGCCCCCAGCGCCCGGGCAACGAGGGCCACGTGCGTGCTGGCGCGCGCATCCCGCAGCCGCCGATGTCCGTACCTCAAAACCCAAATCGCCATATTTTATTTCATCTCCCGCCGAACAAACAGTTTCTTTTCTTTTTGGGGTGCAATCGACGGCTCTTTTGCGATGCCGGGCTCTTCAGAGCCCGTCCGCCCACGGCGCTTTGCGCCGAGGGAGCCGTCGGTGCCCCGTCGCCCCAAAAGGGGCGACGCGGGAAGCACTTTTTCTTTTCTTCGCAAAGAAAAGAAAAAGGGCTGAACGGGCCCGGTGGGATTTGAACCCACGGCTTTCTGGTTGCTTTGGCAGTCCGCCAATTCGGCAGATTTGTCCTAAAAGCCAGACACTCTGGCCAAGCTGAGTTACGGGCCCATGTTTGTTTCGTCCTGCTTCTTTCTTTTGAACCCGAGGGCCTTTTCTTTCTTGCAAGAAAGAAAAGGGGCTCTTACGGGCCCATTTAGCAAACGTATTGGCCAGCCGAATGTATTTAAGGCCTTATGGCCTCAGCCAAATTCTGCTTCAGCCCCGGTCATTCTCCTATTTCGGCTCCATTCTCCGAACGCCCTCCACTTTGTCGAATCCCCGGTCATAACTGCAAAGAACCCCGATGCCGTGCGCCTTCATGGTGGCGGCATGAAAAGCGTCCGAGGTGATAAGCCCCGAGCGGAGATAGTGTGCCACGTGCGCGCCGCCTTTGGCATCGAGCGGCAGGATTTCGAGGTTCGGTATTCCTCGGATGGCGTCGAAAGCGTTCAGGGCTGCATCCAGCTGACCGCCACGGAGGTAGAAATTGACGACTTCGTTGACCACCAGCCAGCTCGTCGTCGCGTGCTGCGCGCCCGCAACCACATCCCTCAGCAATGTCCGGCAAGCCGGCCCTCGGGAATCGCCGGAACCGCGGGAATATATGAAAATGTTTGCATCCAGAAACACGCAATCCCCCGAACCATGCCCGTGCAACGGCAGTTTTAATTCTTATGCAGGCCTGTTTTCCGATCCCTGGCAGCGGGGGGGGTGCAGCTGTGCATAGAATTCACGCGCTTCCGCGGCCTCCATCTCCTCGACGCGGCGCATATCCTCTTCAATCTCTTTGTCGGTCTTCTTCGGACCGTCCCAGAACCGCTCGAGGCGTTCCAAGGCCTCCCGGACTCGCTCGGATTCGAAAGAGGTGGAAGCGTCTGGTGTGTGCGCGGCGAACAGGCGCCCCAACGCTTCGTCATAACTCTCCCGTCGATAGCGCTTGAGGCCGGCGAGCCGGCATCTGGTTTTCTTACCAATCAGGATGGTTGTATGCTCCTCCATATCATCAACTCGTGCCGATTCGTAATCCGCGAACTTGCGTTTGAACTCATTCCCGGGCCGCGTTTATTTCTTTCCCGACCCGTTTTCCACTCAAGCCTGCCGTTGAGCTTGGACGGTTTTGGTGCTCGGATACGGGGCGAACCCCAACCGGAGCGGGCTGAGCGGCCAAATAGTTCGAAATCTCGCGATTAATGACTTCGTCATAGCTCTCACGCGCATGGAGTTTGAGTTTGGCGAGCCGGTCTCGCATTTTCTTGCGGATGCGAATCGTGGTCCATCCTTTCATATCTATCTCCTCAATCTTTCCACCTAATTATGCACTAATATATAGATAATATATATGTAGTATATAACCCAGTCGCCTTTATATCCCTCCAGCCCCCTATTTTTTACATGCAAAACATACAGCAGCTCTTCCCCGGCATCTATCGCGTCGGCGGCAAACTGGCCACCAAAAACTTCGCCCCGGGTTTCCGCGTCTACGGCGAGAAGCTCGTCAGCGTCGACAACGTCGAATACCGCCAGTGGGACATCTTCCGCTCAAAATTGGCAGCCGCCATCGCCAAGGGGCTCAACCACATGCCGATTGCGCCCGGCTCGCTCGTTTTGTATCTGGGCGCATCAACGGGCACGACTCCGTCCCATGTCAGTGACATCGTCGGAGAAAACGGCGCCGTCTTTGCCATCGAGTTCGCACAGCGCTCCATGCGCGATTTGCTCAACATCTGCGCCCCGAGGCCCAACATGCTGCCCGTCTTTGGAGATGCGCGCATGCCCGTTCAATATGCCGAACATCTGGCCGGCCACAAGGCCGACGTGCTCTACCAAGATGTCGCGCAGCCGGACCAGGCCGAAATTTTGATTCGAAATGCAGATATGTTCCTAAAAGATGGCGGGCACGCCCTGCTGTGCATCAAGAGCCAGTCAATCGACGTGACGCAGGACCCGAAAAAGACATACGCACAGACGGTGGCCAAGCTCGAGGCGGGCGGCTTCGAAACGCTTCAAACCCTCATCCTTGACCCGTACGACAAGGACCACATGTTCTGGACCGGAAAAAAGAAGGACTGAAGTGTGCGTCAAAAAGTTGCGCACAAAACTCGCTGGTCTCGCGACCAAAAAAAGCATGGCCTCGCGCCAAAAAAGCGCACAACCTCACTCATTCATCTCCAGGACCGTTTGCGATACCAATTCTCATATTCCTTGTGCGTGGCAAAGAGACGCAGCACGCTCACCGCTTCGCCCTCCACCCTGCACACTATCCGGCCTTGCCCCACATCTTCAACGGCCAGCCCGGCGCCGCCATGCAGAAAACGCCTTGGCGGAGCATGTTCCATCTTAACCATGTGCTTGACGAAGAGTGGCCGGACTGATTTATCTATCCCTGTCAAATCTTCCCGGGCCTCATCCGAGACAAATATAACCGCCATCCAAATTACCCCTAAAGTTTGGCGCGGTTGAGCTTGCCGGCCGCGAGAACCTCATCCAGTGTCTTGAATTTCTTATAATGGCCGGCCCGGAGGTCTTCCTCCACTCTGGATTCCACCATGTGTCGTTCCTCATCTTCCAGCTGGCGCTCGAACGCCGCCACGGCCATACGCAGCGCCTCGGTCTTGGTGGCCGCCACTCCGCGCGCCACAATCTGCGCAAGCTTGTGCTCGTAATATTCGCCGATGTTGATGTTCATGCTATCACAACTGATATATTTTCATAATCATTTATAATACTATTTTTTGATATATCCTAGGCCGGTGCGTTATTCCTCGAACGAGCCAAAAACATCAAAAAAGCGCCAAAAGCAGTTGGCTTGGGCCAACTGCGGCCTAGCGCCCGGGCGCCCGCCCGTTCTTTTTTGGTTGTATTTGTCACCACCATAATATCCGTTGGGTAAAGTAGCATTATTACCCCCAAACTCGCTCGTAGTTTACGAGAGAGATT
>CAYIMK010000128.1:0-3413 GCA_964364595.1 Microcaldota archaeon
CAGATGTAGATAATGCTTACGTCGAAGCGGTCAGCGAGTTATGCAACAAGGCAGCTGCAACTAAAAGTATGCTCCTTCCTTCTGCCCCATGTCCAGTTGCATTGTCCGCGGCTTTGGTTTAAGGCGCGGCAGCTGGGGGCCGCCGGAGACCCGGCACCCCCACCAACTGCTCCATGCGCTGCACGAACCGATACGCGTCCTCCTTCGTTTTGGACGCCAGCGCCTGCGTCGTCTTCTTGGTCACGCTGTACTGGGCGATTTCGCGCCGGTCGCGCGCCAGGGAAAGCGTCTGGATGTCTTCCGGCCGCACCCTGTGCGTGTCCAGCATCCGGACGAATTCGCTCTCCAGATGCTTGCGGCGGACGAACAACTCGTCCAGCGCGCAAAGCGTGGCCGTGTGGCTTTTGCTCGGATATCCCGCCTTGGCCAAGGCTGAGATGGCGGCCATATACATTGCATAATAGCCGCAGACGACCACCCATTCATCCGGGGAATATTCCGACGGGACGCTCAGAATCCGGCGCGCATTCTCATCCGACAATTGGGAGAGGATGCTCATGGTAGTCAGGTTGTGGCGGGCCTTGGAGAGGAACGGCCTTGACAAAGAGCGGATGAAAGGGGCTTTACGGATGGAACCGTCCGAGATGCAATCCTCAAACGTTTTCATTTGTTCACCCATACATCCGGTCATAGAAGAATTCATGTCCTTTCCAGAGTATTCCTTCATGCTTGAGGCTTTTCCACAATTCCGGGTTGTCCTGCCTGATTTTCGGGAATTCTTCCAAAGAGACTGGGGCCGGGGCCAGTTTAAAACCGTAGCGATGGCTGATTTCCGCCGCGCTGCGCTCAGGTTCTTTTTTCGGATTGACGCACAAAATGTCCAAATCGCTGTTTTTGGTTGGCTGCAAGCGTGCATAACTGCCGAAGAGAATGAGCAAATCAGGTTGAGTTTTTTTGAAGAATTCGTCAAGCATGGGGACGAGCTGGGGGTATCTGGAGATGAATTGCGCCTTCTTGTTGAGCGCGCGCTGGATATAGGAGATATAGGCTGCGCCGAAATCGTGGATAGAATAGAGGAGGGTCTTTCCGACGGCTTTGTACGTGACTATTCCCTCTTTTTCGAGGTCTTTGAGGGCGGAATGGACCCGCTCGTGGGAATAGCCGCACCGTTTCTGGATTTCGGCCGCCGTGCGGGGTTCGGCCTCCGGAAAGAAGGCCGAGAGGACCGATATTTCTCTGGAAGACAGAATCATGCCATCAACTGTTGCTTTTCCAACTATATAGTTGATAAATCAACTAATATAAAAGACTGCCGTTGGTTGCATTGCCCACGTCGTTGGCTCTGGGGTTGCGATTCTATATCCTGACCATCACGCCCTGATCCGTAATGTAATAGTGATACCACGTGTCGGTGGACATGTTCAGGCCCTTGATGCGCAGGCGGCCGGCGTCGAATTCAATCACCCCGTCCATGAGGTGCTCCACCATCTTGACGTCCTTCTCGTCATGCATTCCTTTTTCCATTAGGTAAATGGCGGTGGCGCCCTCGCGGCGGAACTTGCCCACCACGAACTGCATGAAGCGGAAGAAGGTGGCCGAATCGGGCTCCTTGAGAATGGATGAACGCGAGTGGAAGGCGAGGCGGTGCTGGGGGAAAGATTTCGACAGCTCGTCCTGCACGCGCGCGATGTGCATGGAAATTGAGGAGAGGGCGGCCGGCGAATCGGCGTAGGAGATGACGCCTGCATCCTGCAAAGATGGTTCGAGTTGCCGCGAGTAGCAGTCGATTACCTGCAGCATGCCGCTCTGCTCATAGGGGGCGAGGTTCCAGCCCGCGTGCGCCATCTTGGCCCGCCATTCGCCATAGCCGAAGTCTGTGAGCACGAATATGCCGGGGATGTCCTCTATCAACCCCTGATAGATGTATTGCATGGCCATGAGCTTCTTGCCGCACATCGGCTCGCCGTAGAGCAGCAGGTTGGTCTTGGGCGTCAGGCCCCCGCCCAAAAGGGTGTCAAGGCCGGGCACGCCCGTGCGCATGCGGTTGGGGTCCATGGGCCGGTCGGCAGCCGGTATGTTGTTTGGGGGAAGCTGGCGGTCGGCCATGGCTCTAATGACAGATGAGCAGTTTTTTATAGGATTGGGGAGGAAGTGGCTCATGGCAAAGACAGCCGCACCTACCAAAACCACGCCCGCACAGGCGCCGGGCGCCAGGCAGACACCCGCGCCGACCGCAAAGGCAGGCGTCCCGGCTGTCGATTTGTCGGAACGGGTGCCCACGGGCATAGACGGCCTCGACGAGCTGTGCGAGGGCGGATTCGAGCGCGGCTCATCGGTCCTGTGCTTGGGCGAGCCGGGCTCGGGCAAGACGACGATGATGACGCAATTCCTGGTGAACGGGGCGCTGCAGTATGGCGAGGGCGGCGTGTTCCTCTCGTTCGAGGAAAGCAAGGAATCCATCGTGCGCCATTCTATGTCTTTCGGCTGGGATATGAACGAGATGGAAAAGTCGGGCGCGGTCGCCATCATCAACTACAAGCCCCACGAAGTGAAGCGGCTGGCCGAAGAGGGCGGCGGCATGATTTGGGACACCATCAGCGAGACGGGGGCCAAGCGAATTGCCATTGATTCGCTTTCTGCATATGTGGTGCTTTTCGAATCGCAGTATCAGGCGCGCGAAGCGCAGAGGAATTTGTTCGAATTGGTGCGCAAATGGGGCTGCACCACCATGCTCTCGGGCGAGGCCGCGGAGATGGGGGGCCGCCTGCCGGCCGGCATGGACTATCTGTCGGATGCGGTTATTTTGCTGCACCACCCGCGCCAGCGCAACGTGCGCTTCCGTGCTGTTGAGATTCTCAAGATGAGGGGGACCAACCACTCGCAGAAGATATGCCCCTTCGAATTCTTGCCCGGCTCGGGAATGAGGGTGTATCCGGGCGAGGACATTTTCGAGGAATTCAAGACGAGAGGATTCTGAAAAGTCCGTTCATCCTACTGCTTCTCCTCGAAATGCCCCAATCTCTTTTGCTGGTCATATTTGCTTCTCGCCTCATCCACAATTGCCAGCCACGAATCTCCGATTTTCATCAAATAGTTTCCGAACGTCTTGCCCAAGTGAATTGTCATTGGCCGGTATTTGCGCAAGGATTCCTTGGCCACGATGGTGTGGCGCTCGATTTTTATCATGCCAACTCTTCGCAGGCGCGGCAGCACGCGATTGTAGAAGGTGGCTTTGGAAATATTGTTTTTTGAAATGAATTCGGAGAGCTCGGAGCCCTCGAGCTTGGTTCTGGCAACGAGCAGGCGCAAAAGTTTGACTGCAATGGAATGATAGATGGCTTGGTATTTTCTAGGGAAGACGAAGGTGACCACTTCCTCGATGTCCCACATGTTGCGCGTCGGATTCTCGCCCC
>CAYIMK010000129.1:0-3368 GCA_964364595.1 Microcaldota archaeon
TGCCAAATATCGGGATATGAGGCGGGAAGGCCAAACGGTGGGCAAAGTGCTGGCAGAGGAAACAGCCGATACGGTTAGATTTGTTTTGGCAAGCGGATTGAAACTTTTGACCTGGCCGTCAAATCTCATCAGGCGCAGAAGCCAGCCAAGGCCGCAATCCGAGCAGCTGCCGCAATAGGTCAATTTCATCTACAATACTCATTTTCATCTCTCGTCGTAGAAACGGCCCCAAACGGCGCCTTTAAATAAGACTTCCACACCTAAATAATAAACGTGAAAATCCGCCGAGCCTTAATCAGCGTCTTTGACAAGACGGGTCTCCTGGATTTAGCGCGGGCCTTAAACCGCCACGGCGTTCAAATTCTCTCTTCGGGGGGCACCGCCACAACATTGCGCAAAGCAGACATCCCCGTAGTTGATGTCAGCAAATACACCGGCTCGCCCGAACTCTTCGGCGGCCGCGTCAAGACGCTGCACCCCAAAATCCACGGCGGCATCCTCATGCGCCGCGGAAACGAGGGCGACGAGAAGGAAGCCAGGAAGGCGGGCATCGAGCCCATCGACCTCGTCGTGGTCAACCTCTACCCGTTCGAAAAAACCGTAGCCAAGGCCGGCGTCACCGGGGACGAGGCGGTCGAGAACATCGACATCGGCGGCGTTGCCCTTATCCGCGCGGCCGCCAAGAACTCTGCGCACGTAGGCGTGGTCGTCGACCCGGAGGATTACCCTGGCGTGATGCGCGAATTGGACGAGACAGGCGGCCTCTCCGACTCCAAGCGCCACAACCTCATGATAAAGGCGTTCGAGCGCACCAGCCACTACGACTGGGCGATTTCACGCCACTTCGGCGGCGAGGGGGCGGAGAAGTTCCCGCATCGCATGAAATTCGTATTCGAGCGCGCCTATCCATTGCGCTACGGCGAGAACCCCCACCAGCAGGCGGCCGCCTACCGCACTGTGGGCGAGCGCTCGCTTTTCGACGCCCGCATCTTCTCGGGCAAGCAGATGAGCTACAACAACTTCCTCGACGCCGACTCGGCCCTGCACCTCATCCGCGAATTCTGGGGCCGCACGGCATGCATCATACTCAAGCACAACAACCCCTGCGGCGCGGCGGCGGCCGGCTCGCTGAAAGAGGCGTACGCGCGCGCCCTTGCTTCCGACCCTCTCTCGGCCTTCGGAGGCATCATCGCATTCTCCACGCGTTTGGATGCGGCCACGGCACATGCCATGGGCAACCAGTTCATCGAAGTGGTGCTTGCGCCCGGCTATGAGCCTGCGGCGCTTGAAATACTCAAGGTCAAGCCCTCGCGGCGCATCCTCGACATCACCGACTTCTGGCACCCTGTGCATCCGGGCGACGTCACCTTCCGCCACATAACGGGCGGCATGCTCTACCAGCACGAGGACGGCGTGGTGTACGACCTCAAGGCGGCGCAGGTGGCGACCAAGCGCACGCCCACCGATGCCGAGTGGCGCGATTTGTATTTCGCCATGACCGTGGCCAAGCACACCAAGAGCAATGCCATCGCCCTCGCCCGTAACGAGCAGCTTCTGGGCGTGGGGGCCGGCCAGATGTCGCGCATCGATTCGACAAGAATTGCCATCTCCAAAGCCAGAGCAAATGGCTTCGACCTTCGCGGCGCAGTGGCCGCCTCGGACGCATTCCTGCCTTTTCCCGACACTCTGGACGAATTGGGAGACGCAGGCATCACGGCATTAGTGCAGCCCGGCGGCTCGGTCAATGACGAAAAAGTGATTGATTCGGCGAACAGGCGCAACATGTCCATGGTGTTCACCGGCATCAGGCACTTCAGGCACTAAGCTTTTTTCTGCGTCAATCCACGGCTCTTTTGTGCGGGATAATCCATAAACAACAATCCGGTTGAAAGATTGCAGAACACTTTGAGAAGGTATCCGCATCCAAGACTGGGATTTCATACGCTTGAAACAGGCAGGAAATTGCCTGCTTTGTACCAGAGTTACCTGACTTTTGTGAGAAAGCGCATGCTCTTTGGCTGCAGCCCTGCAGAGAAAGCATGGCTGCCCAAATATCCTCCGTGGATAAAAACCGGGAAGGAGAGGTTAGGGCATCTATCGAAGAAAGCATGTTTTGTTTTGCGAGGCCTGTATCCCGAAGTCCGGGACAGTGCCATATGGCGCGGATGCGATAGTTTATATACTGTGGATGAAATAGTCTATATATGGTAGATGAGGCAGTTTCCTTCGAGAGGTAATTCTGCCAGCAGCATTTGTCTGCGTCTTGTCTTGGGAGAGCAGGCGTGTGGCAACATCGCTTGATGGCGGTGCGTAACTTTAGGTAATTCGAGAGGTAGTTTTATGCAAGGTTTTGCAAATAGGCCTAATATCCTCTTTCTGCTTGTGATAGCCGTATTCTCAATTTTACTTATAACAAACACTGCATTCGCTGCCGTGCCAATCCCTCCCGAGGCAGTTTTCACTTCCGGGCAATACAAGGGCGACACATTTGTTGCCTCATGCTCCGACTCAACGGATGAAGACGGGGATGACTTGGCCTATTATTACCAATTTGAATCAAATCCGGAGATGTCTGCCACGGTAATCCTGCAGGCTTATTCAACATCAGACACCTATGAAGGATGCCCAACAAATGCAAACTGCAACAAGATTGACGACATTCTTGTAAATTGCAGGGCATCTGACGGCACGCAGTATTCCACGGAAGGGACTGCAATGGAGGATATTCTCAATTCCCAGCCAACCGTAAATAACATCATTACATCCATTGAGCCGGCTTTTCCAGTAGTTGGCGACACCCTGAACGCAACCTGCTTTGGCTCTTGGGATATTGACGGGGATGAAATAATTTACCAGTATCGTTATATGGATATGACCGGCGATGACTGGATAGACATGGGGGATGGGTTTAGCACAGACAACACCTACCTCACCCAGCAAGC
Source organism: Microcaldota archaeon (assembly GCA_964364595.1). Taxonomy (GTDB): domain Archaea; phylum Micrarchaeota; class Micrarchaeia; order Anstonellales; family Anstonellaceae; genus CAIXYX01. The sequence goes on from CAYIMK010000129.1 coordinate 2,943, forward strand.
TGATTCAAACCACATCTTTTCAGTGAATTGCTTCGATGGCTTCAATCAATTCGGAAATGAAATGGTGACTGTGACTGTAACCAACCAGGCTATTTTTGGGGATGTATCCGACATCGACACCAACGCCGAGCTTCCGAGTTTGCTGATAGGCGGCGAGGAGCAGAATGGCAGCGATTACTCCGGGCAGCAGCCTGTGGAAATATACAGTGACGGCTCGCCACTGGTGCAGTTTGAATACGACTTTGACAACTATCAGCTCATATTGTCTGACCTTAGCATAACGATCGGCACAAATGATGCCGGCGGCTCTTTTATCGAGGTGCATGGCGTGAATTCCAGCGGCGGAATGGCAAGCCTCAAGACGCTCTATATGTACAACGTAAGCCCGTCATTCGATGCAGTCTGCGTAAAGGAGGCTGAGGGTGT
>CAYIMK010000130.1:0-3357 GCA_964364595.1 Microcaldota archaeon
TTTATCGAAAAATGGGCAGGCGCAAACAACATCGATTATGTCCTAATTGACGTGGGGCCGAACCTCGGAGCATTGAACCGGGCCGTTCTCTTGGGATGTGACTACTTCATCGTCCCAATGGTGCCTGATTTGTTCTCCATACGCGGTCTTGGCAATATCGGCACAACCTTTGTGAAGTGGATGAAGGAATGGTCTGGCGCGGTTTCCCGTTTTCCAATCAAGCCGTTCAAGGTTCAAATCGGCCATCCCGCGTTCGCAGGATATGTTACTGCGCAATTCAATATTTATCGTCAGAGAGAAACTCGTGCATGGTCAAAGTGGGCTTTGATAATCCCGGGCAAAATAAAGTCAGACATCGTTGACAAACTTTCAGTCGTGGATAAAAGTCTGGTAGTTCAACTCAACGGCCATCAGTACCATATCGGCGATATGAAGAACTATCACAGTCTGGCCCCTATGTCCCAAAGCGCATTAAAACCAATCTTCGAGCTTACTTCCAAGAACGGTGTCATCGGAACCCATGCGGATTCTGTTAAGAGATGTGATGCCGAATACGCCGAAATAGCCAGAAAAATCATCGCAAAACTCCCCTGAGGTTTCCTCTATGAAAGCTATCGTATGCTGCGGCGGGCAGGGCACGCGCCTGCGCCCCTATACCTATTCCATCCCCAAGCCCATGCTTCCGCTGGGCCGCAAGCCCATTCTGGAGTACGTGCTGCGCCATCTGCGGGCCAACGGGGTGAGCGAGGTCACGCTCACGGTCGGCTATTTGAAAGAGCAAATCATCTCCCATTTCGGCAACGGCTCGGCTGTGGGCATGAAGGTCGCCTATTCCGAAGAGGAGGGCGAGCTTGGCACGGCCGGCTCCATTGTCGGCCTCGCAGGCAAGTTCGGCCACGAGCCGTTCATCGTGCAGATGGGCGACCATCTCTCGCGCCTCAACATCAAGGCCATGGCCGAATTCCACAAAAAGCAGGGCGGCATGGCAACCATCGCGCTCAAGCGCACCGGCGTGCCGCTGGAATACGGAATTGCGAAAGTGAATGAAAAGAACCGCATCACCGCATTCGAGGAGAAGCCGATTGTGCGCAATTTCGTAAATTCGGGCGTCTACATCTTCAGCCCTGATATTTTCGATTACATCAAGGCAGGGGAGGATTTCGCCAAAAACGTCTTCCCGCGTTTGCTTGCGCAGAAGCAGCAAATCAACTCCTACATCTTCGACGATTACTGGCTCGACATCGGCCGGCCTGCCGACTACGAGAAAGTGAATGAGATGGTCACGCTGATGGAAATGGTCGGCGAAAAAGAGTGAAATGCCGCCGACAAGAAGCAAAAGCCGGCCTAAAGGGGCGAGGCCGGATTAAATCCACGCGGGGCGAGGCGGGATTAAATCCACGTGTTGTTACGGTTCACTACGGAATTGAGCATATACCCCGTTCTTATCCAGTTATCCTCCTCTCTCACCCGCTCCTCTTCCGCTATTTCCGCCCTTTTCTCCCCTGCCAGCTTGGGCAGCTGATTAAGAGTCAGCCGCAGGGCGCTCATGTCGACAAGGGACATCTTCACCACGTGGGAGTCCGACCCCCCGTGATGCGGGTCAGCCGTGAGGTACGCGTTCTTGGCCACCTCGTACAGCAACTCCACGCTCTTTGAATAATCTATCGCATGCGAAATCGCCCAATTCGAGGCATCTGCATCGCCGATTGCCGTCATATTCTCCAGCACGGCGTCTTGCATGGATTTGGCCGAGCGGCGGGCGGTCTCGCCCAGCTTGTAGCAGAATTTATATCGCTCATCCGGAAGAGGCAGCTTGTCGGACATCTCAAGCCCTTTCTGGACCACTTCCTTTTGTTTTGCCGAAAATTCTATCATGAGTTTATTGTCATCATGTTTGGCGGTCAGAACCAAAACCTCCTCCAGCGTCTTGGCTGCCTTGGCTACGTCTTTCGGGGTGCTGTCCTTTCTGTTGGCCAGAAATTCGATGCGCTGCCCGGTGTAAATTTTCAGCCTGAATTGCGCATGCTCGCCCGGATTCTCTTTGCGGTATTCCTTCTTGGCCTCGCGCAAAAATGTCCAGGTAAAATAACGTGTCGAAATCTTGCCTGACATCCCGCATCACCATCGAAGAGAATCTATCTTTGTGATGGTTTGTAGCTAACCATGTTTATATACCCAATCGATTATCCTCATCAGCCGGCTGCCTTCACTTCACATACAGCGCCAGCACAATCAAAGCAAACACGGCCTCAATGGCCAGCAGCCGCATGACCAGCGCCTTCTCGCTCAGGCCGCCCGAAACCGACATCACCAAATCAGCCAAGCCCCGAATCTTGCCTTTTGGCGGGCGAAGTTTCCCGTCAGCGCCCAGTTCGGCAAAGCTCTTGGGGAATCCGTTGAGCGCCTTGAGGAAAAAGTCGGCCACGAATGGAATAACAAGAATGGCTCCGGCCGATTTCAAGTCCGAAATGATTACCGCGGCTGCGAGCGCGGCTCCAATCGAGAACGTGCCAACGTCTCCGATAAACACTTTCGCCGGAAACCAGTTGGATGGCAAGAAACCGAGCAGCGCCCCAAGCATGGCGAGGGAGAGGATGGTCATCTCCGCCTGCCCGTGCATCAGCGCCACCACCGACAAAGTGGCGAACATCACCGCGCCCAGGCCCGCCTCAAGTCCGTTGTAGCCGGCCAGCATGTTTGTCAAATTCGAGCACACCGCCACGGCAAGCGGGATGAGAAGAAGCGGATAAGCAAGGCCGAAATCGATTGCCCCGATGAAGGGAATGGCGATGGAATTGTGCCCGGCCGCAATGGCGACCACCACCAGCGGCACCGAGGCGGCCAGAGGCAAGAGCGTCTTCGTCAATTGCGCCATGTCGAATACGTCGTCCAATATTCCGATGATGGCCACGATGCACACGGTGAGGAGCGCGGCAATCATTTCCGTCATGCCAAGCTGGAGGTGGAGGGCGGTGTTGAGCACCAGGCCGAGCAGGACGGCGCCGGTGAAGCCGGCCGCGATGGCGATTCCGCCCATCTCCGGCACTTCGGGCTTGTCGGGCTTGTGCATGTCTTGGCCGGTCATGCCGGCAGCGCGGGCCTTGGCCATGGCCTTGCGTGTCATGAACGCGCTGGCCAAGAGGGCCGAAATGCCAACCAAAGCCAATGCCGTGGTATCTATTCAATCACCCGAACACCATTCATCCAATCATCCGAATACCGGTCATCCAATCGTTCGTATCCAAGCCATCCCATCGTCATGCTCGCGTCTATCCTATTACCTTGAGCACCCGGACGTTGGGCGTTTCATACACTATGCCGTATCCGGCCGGATTGTTCTCGAACAGGTTGAGCACG
>CAYIMK010000131.1:0-3321 GCA_964364595.1 Microcaldota archaeon
GTAATTCCATGCGATGACGGCCGCCTCGGCTGCCGTGGCCCGGATGGGAATGGGCAAATCCTGCTTGAGCGACAGATAAGCATCATAGAGTTTGTTGTGGAGGATTTTTCCGCAAGCCTCGTAGCACTTGAACGTCGTCCGGAAGTCGGAAAGAATCTTTGCGTCTTTGTCTTGGGTTTTGTTTGGATTCTGCAATTCTGCCATTTTCAACACCTCGTTTTAAGCGCCTGTTTTCCAGCGCGCACACAAAGGATTAAATATTCCGGTGTAATATAACTTGTTAGAATGAATATTCCGAGCAGGAATATGAAAAACAAAGGAGAAATACAAAAAATGTACTTTCCGACCGGAGCCGACCTCAAGAAACGCCGCGAGACGCTGGGCTTGTCACAAAAACAGGTGGTGCAGAGCCTCGCCAGCCGCGGCCTGCGCATCCGCCAGCCCTACCTCTCAAAAATCGAGTCCGAGAGCGCCGAGCCCGCTTACCGCCTCGTGCGCGAACTGATCGGGGTGCTGGAGGAATATGAGAATGTCCAGAGCGTGGAGACTCTGGCTGGCTGCTACCGCCAGAAACCTCTGATAATCGAACCGGACGAGAGCGTGGCGGATGCCATCAAGAAAATCAGGCGCAACGGCTTCTCCCAGCTGCCAGTCTGCCATAACGGAAAAAACATAGGGCGCGTCACTGATGCGATGCTCCTGTCGGCAGAGCGCATGTATGGGAAAGTTGGCGTGCGGGACAAGCAGGTGTCCCAAATTATGGGGCCGCCTTACCCACTGCTCAATGTCCAGTCGGCCAAAAGCGAAGCCGAGCTCATGGTGGAGAAAATCGGCGCGGTGCTGGTGGAGCGGGAGGGGAAAATAATCGGAATAATCACCCGTGAAGACATGCTCGTATAATGATAAACAAAAACAAAGGAAAAAACAAAATAAAAATAAAACAAAATGAAATGACGAAAAATGGAGGTTTTGGATATGCCCTATCTGTTCACGTCCGAGAGCGTCACCGAAGGCCACCCCGACAAGGTGTGCGACCAGATTTCTGATGCCGTGCTCGACGAGCTCATCAGACAGGACCCAAAAAGCCATGTTGCCGTGGAATGCCTGGCAACCACGGGCCTCGTCGTCGTGGCGGGAGAGGTGACGACAAAAGGATATGCCGACGTCCAGGGAATCGTGCGCAAAACTCTGGAGGAAATCGGCTACGACAATCCTGATTATTACTTCGACCACAAGGGCTCCGGCGTCATGGTGTCGATTCACGCCCAGTCACCCGACATCGCGCAGGGCGTGAAGGAGGAAAACCTCGATGCGATCGGAGCCGGCGACCAGGGCATCATGTTCGGCTATGCATGCGACGAAACAAAAGAGCTCATGCCGCTCCCCATCCAGCTGGCCAACCGCCTCGCCGAGAAGCTGGCGGCTGTGCGCAAGAGCAAACAAGTGCCTTACCTTCGCCCTGACGGCAAGACGCAGATAACGGTCGAATATTCGGACGACCACAAGCCGCAGAGGGTGACGACAGTGGTCATCGCGGCCCAGCATGACGAGAAAGGAGATGACGGAAAGGAAATCACGCCGGATAAAATCAGGGCGGATTTGATTGAGAAGGCAATCAAGCCGGTCTTGGGCGGATATTATGTGGAAGGCAGGACAACGGTCATCGTCAACGGCACCGGCAAGTTCGTGCTCGGCGGGCCGGCGGCCGACTGCGGCCTGACCGGGCGCAAAATCATCGTCGACACATATGGCGGCAAGGCGCCGCACGGCGGCGGCTGCTTCTCTGGCAAGGACCCGACAAAAGTGGACCGCTCGGCCTGCTACATGGCCCGCTACATCGCCAAAAACGTGGTGGCCGCCGGGCTGGCCAAACGATGCCAGGTGCAGGTCGGCTATGTCATCGGCCAGAGCGAGCCGGTCTCGGTGTGGGTGGACACGTTCGGCACATCGAAGCTGGAGAATGGAAAACTGCTCGAGCTCATCAAGAAAAATTTCCGCCTCAAGCCGGGGCACATCATACAGGACTTGAACTTGCGCCGGCCCATCTACCGCCAGACGGCCGCCTACGGCCATTTCGGAAGGGAAGGGTTCCCGTGGGAAAAGACCGACAAGGCAGACAAGCTCAAGAAAGAGGCAGGAATGTAAAAACAAAAAATAGAACGCGGCACTCGAGGCCCGCCTCGAGGCGGGCCCGCCGAAGTTTCATTTTTTATTTTTTATTTCTCTTTTCCCCTAACGCTTGGCGGGCGCGGCCGGCCAGTATGTGGCGCCCTTGTAGATGACGCCCTCGAGGAATTTGCCGTATTTGGTGTCCCGCGGCTTGTCGGACTTGAGCGAATACGTGCTGCCGTCCGATGTGACGCTCACCGTGCCGAGGCGGTCGGTCGTCCATACCGTGATGCTGTTGAGGATGAGGCGCCGGATGAGGGTGGGGGCCGGATAGAGGTTCTGCGGCGGGTTTGGCCCGACGCTGATGACGGCGTCCGTCGGGTTGGCCTTGTTCAGCAGCTGGAAGGAGGCCGCGTTGGCCGAGCCGTGGTGCGAGACGCGCAGCACCGGGCAGGCGACTGGCACAGGGCCGCTTATGATGCGGCTGTCCACGCCTCCCACCACAGTGCCTGCGTCGCTCGAGGACGCGCCGGCTGCAACAGAGTTGGAGAAGAGGAGCGCACAGAAGGAGCCGTACGACACCTTGAGGACGGTCGAATCCCCGTCGCCTGAGAGGCGCGAGGTTTGCGGGTTGAGCACCACAACTCCGAGGTCCCCCCAGGATTTGTTGTAGCCGTAGACAACCGCGCGGCTGGTCGCCGAGCCCATGGCGTCCTGAATAGAGGTCCACAGCGGGCTGGAATACGCGCCGCCGTTTGTCCACACTTCCGTGACCTTGAACTGGCGCAGGATTTCGCTAGCGCCGCCCACGAAGGCTGGGTCGTCCGAGGAGAGGATGAGAAGGTCGATTTTGTCGATTCCCTTGGAGCGCAGGTAGGAAACCAGTTTCGGAGCCGCACTTTCCGAGCCGGCGTCGAATAGGAGGGTGCGGTCTTTGGTGCGAATCAGCGTGGCGTCGGCCATGGAGAGGTTGATGAACGACATCTCAAATGGGGCAGTCATGGCTGGCGGCTGCTGGTTGGTCGCGTTCGGCACGGGTTTATTGTCGATTGGATTCACAGGCCGGGGAGCCGGGCTGGCGTTGTAGGCCGGCGCGGCAGGAGCGGATGATTCGCCAAAGCCCAGGCAACCGAAGGAAAGCAAGAGTCCGGACAGGACCGGCTGGCGCGCTGCACAACGTAATCAACACTTCCAAGAGCGCGGCGCTCAAGC
>CAYIMK010000132.1:0-3310 GCA_964364595.1 Microcaldota archaeon
TTGGTCATAGTCTTCTCCTCCTATATTTTCATTTGTTTTTCATGCTGTCTTGTTTTCTGTATGGCCGACTGATGCCCCCCGGGCCGCCTGCATGCGGATGGCGCGCGCGAGAAGCGACTCCATGTGGGCCTCGGAGTACGCGCCGCTCTCCTCAGCCAGCGCCCGGGCTTGCCCAAGTGCGCTGGCCAGCAGTTGCGACCGATTCGATTCAGTCGGATAAACGATATTGACTGACATGTTGTAGCCGTCCGCGGACGCTGCGATGAGGCCGAGCGTGAGGCCCGCCTCGTCGATGTCCAGCACCTGTGCGGAATAAAGCATTCCGTCCTCCACTCCGGCCAGCATGTTGAGGCCGGCCGAGAAGGGCTTGACTCCCAGCTGCTGGAGCGCCTTGCAGGCCAAGTCGCTGATTTTGGTGCCTGCCTTTGCAACAGTCGAATCCTTGGCGATTACGATTTTGCCGCCCTTGGTCTGGGCATTGAGCCCGGCGGCCTTGAGGCCGGCGAGCGCCGGTCCGGGCGTCAAATCGGTCTCACCCTCCCTCACCACGATGTCGAAGGGCGCGAGCTGTCCCGGCTTGGCGCCGATGGCCGCGCGCGACTTCTTGAAGTGGCTGAAAAGCTGGTAAGCGCTCATGTCTTTTGAGATGACGAGAACGGACGGCGTGTTGAGCTGCGGCACCAGCGCCGCTCCGTTCTTGGAATTCTCCAGCGCGCGAATCAGCACCGTGTTCTGGGCCATCACGAACGACGCCTTGTCGCGCAGTTGGCGGCGCGTTGCCTGCAGGATGTGGTCGGGCAGGTTGCGCACGTCCACAAGAGCGACGGTCCGGGCGCCGCTCAGCAGCTTCTGTAGGCGTGCGACCTCGTCCTTCTTGGCCTTGAGCGCCGGGCGCTCGTGGCGGACGGCTTTGCGCTTGGAACCTTTGAGCTTGGTCATGCAATCAACCTTCTACTTCTCTCTCTTGACGGCCTCGACCTTTATGGCCGGGCCCATGCTCAATTTCACGTAAATGGAATGAATGACTGGCTCGCTCACCTTGGCCTTCACCTTGTCATAGGCGGCCTCAAAATTCTCGGCCAGATCGGTGATGCTCATCGTTTCAGAGCCGATGGGGCACTGCACCGTGGGCAGGTATTTGCCTCTTGAAGTGAGACGAACCCTTGTCTGGGCCGCCTTGATGGCGTCCGGCACTGAGCCGACGATTGGGCGGGGCAAACGCCCGCCCGAGCCCAGCACCTGACCGAGGTTCTTGCCGACCACCATCATCATGTTGGGGGCGGCGATGAATTCGCATGTCTTGACAAGCGCCTTGAGTTCCTTCTTGTCTGCCGCCAGTTTCTGGATTTCGGCGCCGCCGAATACTTTGTGTGCTCCGGACCGGCTTGCCTCGAGGGCAACCTGCTGCTCGCCGAACACCACGACCGGCACTACTTTGCCTCTTCCTTTGGGAAGGTTGATGTCGAGATTGAGGCGGTTCTCGGGCTTTGAAGTGTCAAGGCCGCGGAAGTTGAAGATGACCTCTACGGACTGGGTGAACTTGCGCTTGCCTTTGCCTTCCAGCGTTTTCTCAAGGGTTTTGGTAATGGTTTGTCTGTCCATGAAGTTCCCTCCTACTCATATTAGAGTAGTCAGATGGGAAAACTCGTTGCTTGTTTATCGGGGCCGATGTTTATAAAACTGACGCTGGGCCGGCTATTTTGTTTTCGTCTTCCTTTTCCGCCCTCCACCCAGCCTCTTCAGCATCCTGCACGCCGCGCAAAGCCCGCCCGAACTCATCTCGCCGCACTGGGGGCAAACAGACGGGGAAGCGCGGCCCTCTTCGCCTTCCTGCACCGCATCCATTATCCCATTTCTCATCTTCACAAACGCATTGAAAATTCTCACCTTTGTTCCCGGATAGCGGTCTTCCATCTGGTTAAGCTGCGCGCGCACCGTCTGCCTCATGGCCTCGACGGCGTAAGGGCACGCGCCGTAATGAATCGGCACGCTGTTGAGCGCGGCCCATAATGCGACTTCTTTTTCCGAGCAGCGGATAAGCGGGCGTATGCGCGGCACCAACTCCGCGGGCAGGGCGCGGGCTTGGGAGGCCACGGGGGCGGGGCCGGCGCGGGATGCGGCCGATTTTTCTTTATCATCACTTATCGGCCAGAATCTCGCCAAGCGCGCGGGCTCGTTTCGATAGAGGTTGAGAAGCACCGTCTGCGCCGCATCATCCAGATTATGGCCAAGAGCCAGTTTGTCGGCGTTCAGCCGGAGTGCCGCCTTCTGCAAAAGAGTGCGGCGGAACACGCCGCAAAAAGAGCAGGCCCCGACCGGTGCGGCGCGGCCTGCAGCGCGGCCAGCTTTTTCTTTTTTGAGCATGCTGTCCAAGCTTAATCCGAATTCCGAGCGAAAAGACACGATATGCAATGGAACTTTCAGTTTTTTGCATTCTTTTCTGGCAACCGCAATTGTCGGCGCACGGTAATCGGCAATTCCCTCATCAACAAGTATGGCGAGCAGGCGCATTGGAAGCCGCTTGCTCAACTGCACGAGCTGATGAAGCATCACTGTGCTGTCCTTGCCTCCCGACAGCGCAACCGCCACCCGCTCGCCGGGACTAATCATGTGATACTCGCGCACCGCCTGCCTCACGCGCGAATCGAAGTCATCGAGAAAATGCTTTTCGCAGCGGGCGAGCAGCCCGCTGCCGATGCATGCGGGTGCGGAACACTTGGCGCACGAAAGAGGCAAATTGTTTTTTTTGATTTTGTTTTTCTTGTCTTTTTTCATTTTTCAACCGCCGAACACGACGCGAATCACTTCAATCTTGTTTTTGCTGCCGATGGGGTGGCCTTCCGGTCTTATCTTTCCATCCACGCGCACCAGCGCCTCCTGCGGGCTGAGCGAAAGGCAGGACAGCAATTCCAATATAGTGGTTGGCGGCCTGCCTTCAACTTTTTTCAGCCGTCCATCCAGTCGAATGCGGAGCATGTACGTCAATCCGACTCTTTTTTGGTCAGAGTGAGATTTATAAGCCGCAGGCGAGCGAGGAAAGCCGTGTCTGAATACCGGGCTCATCCACGGAGAGCGTTCACTGCGGTCGCGCTGCTTTTGCTGCCCCTTGAATTCGCCGGCTCATACATCCACTCGGTGGTGGACAGACGGATGGGGAAAAAAACGGCTGGCTGGCTAAAGCTGTTTGCAACCGCCTACCTCACAACGCTTCTCGCATCCTTCATAACCCTCTTCATAATCCCGCAGGCTGTCACGGGCATCCTCTACCTGCTCTACTACGGATTCCCGGCGTAAAATTTGCCGGGCAGCA
>CAYIMK010000133.1:0-3308 GCA_964364595.1 Microcaldota archaeon
TTCGAGTGTTTTCATAATTCGGTTTACCGAGAGGACCTTATTTCGGGACAAGACACTGCATCAGGCAGCCAACATATTTATTAACAACCGGGACGAACACCTCCCATGAAAAGTACAAAATCGCCGGCAACGGCCCCGAAAGATCCCGGTATCGCCGCCCTCATCAGCGTGGTGGGCATGCTCCTCTTAGGCGCACCCTCGCTCGGATATTTCTATCTTGGAAATGTCCGCAAGGGCGTAGTCTACCTATTGGCCCTCTGGGCGGCAGCAGTCGTTATATTCGGCCTGATGGCGGTCGGAACACTCGTGACGTTCGGGATTGGGCTCCTCTGCATGCTCCCGCTGGGCCTTCTGGTGCTGGCGTTCGGAATCCTGATAGTATGGGATGTCTACCTTGTGGCGCAGGGCCAGAAGCCGAAGCTGCCTGAATTCTAGTTGTTTTTCTTTTATTTTGCTTTTTTCCCTCTAGATTGCTTTTTATTCTCATTTTCCCATATCCTTTGCGTTTAGCATGGAAATGATTCGAATACCAGCCGAGCGAGTGGCCGCCCTGCGCGGGGATGCCGACGCAACCCTGCAGCTTCTCGAGCGCAAGCTCAAGTGCGCGATTGAGGTGACTGAAGAGGGCGCGGTGGAGATTGCCGGCGAGCCGGTGGACGAGTTCTTCGGCAAGCCCGTGATTCGGGCCATCGGCAGGGGCTTCGAGCCCCACAAGGCCCTCAAGCTGCTCAACGACGAATACGGATTCAACCTCATCGATTTGCGCGATTTTGCCTCCAAGCCGGAGGCGATGACGCGCATCAAGGGGCGCATCATCGGGGAGAAGGGCAAGGCCAAGAAAATCATCGAGGAGGAGGGCGAATGCGATTTGGCCCTCTACGGGCACACAATCGGCATCATCGCCAAACTCGAAACGCTCGACATCGCAACCACGGCCATGTTCAAGCTCATCGAGGGCCAGCCGCACACTGCAGTGTACATGTATCTGGAGAAGAACCGCAGAAGGCGCGAAGGAGAAGAGAAAAAGGCCGGGCTGTGGATGAAGAAGCCCGAGAGAAAATAGCCGAATCGCGTGCATCGGAGTTGAAGCCAATGCAAAGACGCGTCTGCATCTATTGCAAGAAAAGGATAGCGAAAGAGGCAGAAACCGGATTCAACCTTACGTCCGGTTATTTCCACAGATCCTGCGCGGCCGCGAGGATTCCCCGTCCGCTCGCACGGGTGGCGGCGATCGGCTTGGCGCCGCATGATTTGGGATTCCAGAAGAATTGCGTGAAATTCGTGCTTGCCTTCGCCGCTCTGGCGTGGCTGGCACTGATGTGCATAGGGATTTTCGCTTGGTTCGTTCTGAAGAACAAAAGCGGAATATTGGAGTTTCTCGTCTTATTTGGTATCGGTGTGCCGCTCATTGTTGGCCCTATCCTCTTCGCGCTGGCGCAGCGGGTTGAAAAGGCCTGATTTTTTGATTTTCTCCTCGAAGCTTCCTCACCCTTCTTAAATTCTATCTTTCTATTGACTTCATCGCGCTTGGGAATAGGCACCCATCGCATTCAAAGTGAGGGACATCTCATGCCGTCAGAGACCGACAGGATTTTCGCTAACTTCAAGGAGCACTCGGTGGCCGAGTTCTTCAAGAAGAACAAGCAGATGCTGGGCTTCAGCGGCAAAACCCGCTCGCTTACCATAATTGTGCACGAATACGTGACAAATTCCATCGACGCAGCCGAGGAGGCCGGCATTTTGCCCGAAATCACGGTCAAGGTGGATGAAATCGACAAGGAGACCGAGCGCTACAGGGTGTCTGTGCAGGACAACGGCCCCGGCATCCCCAAAAAGCACATAGGAAAAGCGCTGGGCCAGATGCTGGCCGGCACAAAATTCCACCGCTACGCCCAGCAGAGGGGGCAGCAGGGCATCGGCGCCACCGGCTGCACCATGTACGCGCAGGTCACCACCGGCAAGCCGGTCAAATTCATAAGCGAATGGGACGGGAAACGGCTGAAAGGCGAGATTTCGGTGGACATCAAGAGCAATACGCCGAACATACAGAATATGACGGAAGAGGACAACCTTGAGAAAAAGCACGGCCTCTACGTGGAGGGCGAGTTCGGCGAAGTTAAATACGACCGCTCTCAGGGCAGCGTGTACGAGTATATACGCCGCACTGCGCTGGCCAACCCGCACGTGTCGCTCACGCTCATCGAGCCGAGCGGGGAGAAGGTCGGCTATCCGCGCTCAATCGAGGTCTGCCCGCCCAAACCAAAAGAGACCGAGCCCCACCCGCTGGGCCTCGCCGTATCAGACCTCACCGATTTGGCCCACCGCGAGGGCCCGAATGTGTCGATTTCCCAATTCCTGCGCGACCGCCTGCAGCGCGTGTCTGACGCCAAGGTTGCCGAGCTGGCGGGCATATTGAACGGGCAGACGCAGGGCCTTCCTCTCATCAGTTTCAAAAAGCCCTCGCGCGAGCTGACGTGGCCCGAGGCGGAAGGGCTGGTCAAGGCATTCACCATGGTGAAATGGATTGCTCCCGAATCCAACTGCCTGCGCCCGATTGGGGCCGAGCACGTTCAGAAGAGCTTGGGCGCCATCCTCGCGCCCGAATTCGCGGCCGTCACCGAGCGCCCGCCCAAAATATATCACGGCGGCGTGCCGTTCTTGGTGGAGGCGGCGATTGCGTGGGGCGGCCAGTCGGGCCATGAGAACAGCGAGGGAGGCCGCGGCGGGGACATCATCCGCTATGCCAACGCCGCCCCTCTGCTCTTCGACATCTCCGGCTGCGCCATCACCAAGGCCGTGAAAGATGTCGAGTGGAAGCGCTACGCTGTCGATGATTTCGACACCGCGCCAATCAGCATATTCGTCAATTTCGTATCAGTCCACGTTCCCTACACCTCGGCCGGCAAGCAGGCCATATCAGACGAGGACGAGGTGTATCAGGAAATCAAGTACGCCATTATGGAAGTGGCGCGCAAGATGCAGCTGCACCTCTCCGGCATCCGCCGCGAGCATGAGAAGGAAGGAAGGCGCGCCGCCGTGCTGCGCTATGTCAAGCAGCTCTCCAAGGACCTCACCGAACTGGCCAACAAGGGCAAGGCCGACGAATTGCAGAAAAAGCTGCAAACGCTCATCGAAACGAAATACATGGGCCAAATCATGGAGGGCAAGGACGAGGCGGCAGAGGGCAGCGGCGAAGATGAAGGAGAGGATGACAGCGAGGAAGCCGGGGGAATGGAAGGAAAGGACAAAGGCGGCAAGAGTCAAAAGGAGAAGGGGAGCAAAAAGGGCTCAAAGGCCAAGAACGGCAA
>CAYIMK010000134.1:0-3308 GCA_964364595.1 Microcaldota archaeon
CTCAAGTACTATTTCTCCGGCTCCTCGCGGCTCGAGCACAAGCCCCAGGCGCTGCGCAACATCCGCACCGTTGAAGAGGACAAAATCATCACTCTTGACGGCCGGGCTCTTGCCCTGCTGCGCGTAACCCCCATCAACTTCCCCCTGCTCTCGGACGAGGCAAAGGAGGGGCGCATCGGCGCGTTCGAGATGTATTTGCGCCAATTGGTATACCCGATTGTGCACATGGTGCAGTCCGAGCCGGTGGACGTGGAGGAATACGCGGACGAAGTGCTGCGAAAAGCGAAAAGCGCGCGCACTGCCGGCATAGAGGGCGCGGAGGAATACGCTGACGCGCACGTGCGCTTTTTGCGCGATTACCTGCGTTCCAACCGCTCGCGCTCCAAGAACCATTACGTCGTGCTGCAGGTGCAGGACCCCCGCTACAAGGGCACGCACCCCGACATCGAGCCCGCGTTCAGCGAGATGGCCATGCGCTACGCCCAGGTGCTGCTCACCGAGGTGCAGCCGTCCGGCATCCTCTCCGGCGGCTCGATTCTGGTCAAGCCCGACAATTACGCCATGCTGGATTTGGCGGGCAGCCGCATACTCTTCAAGAATCCGGGCCGCATGCCGAGCGAGCCGCCGGCCCGCTCAAAGCGGATGGGCCGCATTTTGCAGTTCGAGAGCAGGGTGGCCATGCTGCGCTGGGCGCGCACCGTGCGCAAGACGTATTACTACGGGCTCATTGACCCCGACACCGAGCTGAAGAGGGAGTTCATGCTCATGCCGCTCCGCGAGCGCGAGCGGGAATTCGCCCTCGACGAGCGCCGGCGCAACGTGCAGCTCTCGGCCGGCAAGACGCGCTGGGCGTATGACGAGCTGGAGAAGCACATTTCGGTGCTGTCCGAGAAGCTCGAGGCAACCGGCCTGCGCGTGCGCCGCCTGCGCGGCGAGGAGCTGTTCACGGGCAGGCACATGGTGATGGCGCAGGCGCACTCGGTCAAGGTGAGCCCCCACCACCTGATTGTGGATAACATCTACTACAAAGTCATCTACGCGATGGGCTACCCCTATCAGGTCTCGTTGGGCTGGCTGACCAACATAGTGGACGGGCGCGAGGACTATGATTTGACGATGTATATCTATCCTGTGAGCATTCCGGAGGCGCTCTCCACTTTCAGGGGCGCCATTCTCAAGCTCTCGACCGAGAAGAAGGCGCGCTCCGACTTTTTGGACCCGGAAACCGAGCAGCACTTGGACGATGTGAAGAGCTTCTTCACACAAATCGTGTCAGGCAAGGAGCGCTATTTCCTCTCCTCGCTTTACATCACCTGCAAGGCGCCCTCGAAAAAGAACCTGGAAACGGTTGTGGAGAAATGCAAGTCCGACCTGTCCGGCGCATCAATCGACTACGGGGTGGCCGACTACGACATGGCGCGCGCTGTCTACACCACGCGACTCACCGGCGCAGACCTTCTCAACAAGAAGCGCGAATTCCCCTCATCCAGCCTGGCCGCCACCTTCCCCCACATCTCATCTTCGGTTGAGATAGACCCTCAGGGCATATTCTTCGGCTTTGACTGGATGGGCGCGCCAGTCATCCTCGACCTCACGCGACTGCCCAACCAGCACATCGCCATCACCGGCGAATCCGGCTCGGGCAAGTCCTATTTCGCGAAAAGTTTGATTCCCCGCTACCTCTTAAGCGGCTACCGCGTGTTCGTGACCGACCCGGACGGCGAATACACAGACCTGGCCCGCCACTTCGGCGGCATTGTGTCCACCGTTGGCCCCAAATACACCACCACCATCAACCCGTTCGACTTGAGCGGCCGCGACATCAACGACAAGATACGCTCGCTCATGGGCTTCATGGCCATCATCGCCGGCAGCCTGACCAAATACCAGGAAGGGCTCTTGAGCGACGCGCTGGCCGAGCTGTACGAAACGGGCGCGAGGCATTCGGCCGGCCGCTCCTCGGGCACGGGCCCGGCGGGGCGTTCGGGCGGCCACTCCTCCCGGGCGGGCGGCCAACAGCTCACAATGAGCGATTTCGAGGATGTGCTGCAAAAACGACTTGCCAAGACACGCGACGACCAGACGCGCCACGACCTGCAGTTCCTGCTCATCACCATCCGCCCCTTCCTGCACGGCAACCTCTACGGATTCCTTGACAGGCCAACCACAGTGAAACTCGACAGCCGCTTCCACGTGTTCGATTTGCGCGAATACCAGAACGACAAGACGCTGAAAGACCTCTTCAACTACGTCATCTTCGATTTCATCACGCACCAGCTCCTGAGCGGCCACGACCGCAAGGCCCTCTTCATGGACGAGGGCTGGACCATGGTGAATTATCCATCGACCGAGGATTACGTGCGCTACATCATCAAGGACAGCCGCAAATACAACGTGTCGTTCGTCTTCCTCACGCAGGAGCTGGAGGACATGCTCCAGTCGCAGGCGGGCCGCTCCATCCTCAACAACACCGCGACGCAGTTCATCTTCCACCAGAAGGAGAACGCAATGGCGCTCATGAAGACAACGATGAACCTCACCGCCCCCGAATACGAGAAGCTGCTGGCCTGCGGCAAGGGAGAGGGGCTGATGATTTCGGACAAGTGCCGCCTGCTCTTCCGCGTGCGCACCAACCAGGCCGAGCATTCGCTCATCTCCACCGACCCCAATGAGCGCAAGGCGCGCGCGGGCGCTGGTGAAGCGCGCCTCGGCATGCAGAAACCCAAAAGAGAGGGCGCGGTGGAGGTGCAGGAAGCGCCGATTGCCCCGACCCCGCCGGTCCCGCTGACTCTGCCCGACCCGGATGCGACAGGCAAGCAGACGGCTAAGACGATTTATCCCAAAGACCCGGCTCCATCCGCCCCGCGGGAGACGGATGACGATGTCTTGCCCGAACCGCCGCACGCAGCGCCGCCCAAGGTGCCGGTCCTCGTCCTCAAGGAGGACCGCTCCATCGTCAAGGAAACCGCGCCGCCGCCAAGGCCATATGCGCCGCCTGTGCCGCTGGCCGTTTCGCACGGGCTGGTGACGCCGAAGGAGGCGCTGCGGCTCCTGCAGGCGGCCGCCAAGAAGAACAAAAAAAAGGGAAAGAAGACGGCGAAGGGCAGCAGGGCGGGGAAGAGAAAGAAGTAATCTTGTTTTTCGGGCATTGCCGAAGGTCAGCGGTTTTTCCCAGGTTTTTGGCCTTCGAGGCCAAAAAGCTGGCGGGAAGAAGAAAAAGAAGTAAGAAACCGGCTCAAAAAATAACGGAATAAACGGCGGGGGCGCTCGGGCGCCCCGTTTGATTTCTTGTTTTAGTTTTATCACTT
>CAYIMK010000135.1:0-1022 GCA_964364595.1 Microcaldota archaeon
GCAGATGTAGATAATGCTTACGTCGAAGCGGTCAGCGAGTTATGCAACAAGGCAACCTCTACCACAAAGACCGACAGTAGGGGCCGTATCAAATGCCGAAGAATCTCCGGGCGTTCTCGGCCGTCTGTCCCAGCGCCATCTGCACATCCATCCCCCTGTAGCGCGCAATCATCTCGGCAGATTTCATGGTGTCCTCGCTCGTTTTCCCGATGTAAGGCGCGTCTGATTCGATTACAAGCGAGGCGATGTCGAGCTCCTTGATTATTTTTTTTCTTTCGGAATTCGGCTGCGGCGGAATCGAAATGAGCCAGCCCGCCTCGGCCGCCTGCTTTGCCTGCTCGAGTTTGCCGCCGAAGCAGTGCATGAGGACGCGCATGGGCCGCCCTGATGCCGGCGACGACGCGCCGGCCGCGTGCAGGGCTTGCGCCGCCAGCAACTGCCTGATGCATTCGCTTTCCGCATCACGAGAGTGGATGATGAGCGGCAACGACAGCTTTCCCGCCAAAGTTATCATCCTCTCGAAAGCCAAAAACTGCCTCTCCCGCTCCCCGCTTGTTTTCCCCCAGTGCTTGTCGAGCCCGACCTCGCCTATGGCGACAAACGAGCGGGACAGCGCGGCATCTTTTTTTGCTTTTTCGGCCTGTTTCTCCATCTCGCTTATCGCTTTTTCCAAGTCGGGATATTTTTCCTTCCGCTGGATTTCCTGCGGCCCCAAGCCAAGCGAGAAAAAACATGGCGGCGAGGACGGGGCGCGCCCGCGCATAAACGCCATCACCTCCTCATTCGACTCGAGCGAAAAGCCCGAAGCAACGAACGCGTGTTTCGCGCCGTCCGCCGTCTTCTCCGGGTGATGGGTGTGCACGTCGAAAAGAGACGCGGGGGGAGGGGTCAGGAGGACAACCAACGGCTCCGGGGAGCCGTTGGTGCACCGACGCGCTCGGGGCGCGTCGGTTGACGTGGAACTGGGGGAGGGGGGCCGCTGCCCCTCCTGCGAGGGGCTGGGGGTCCAGTCCATCGAGATG
>CAYIMK010000135.1:1032-3303 GCA_964364595.1 Microcaldota archaeon
GTGTGCACGTCGAATAATATCCCCTCTTCCGTCATGTCCCCTTTTTCCCCCCGCGCCCTAAAAAACTCATCTCCGCCTCGCCCCCCAAAAACTCATCTTTTTAACCTCCCGCTCTGTTCGATTCGCATACTCGTTTGCGACGTGCGGGGTCTATTATGCGTTTAGCCATGCTGGGCTGGGAATTCCCGCCCTTCATTTCCGGCGGGCTTGGCGTGCATTGCTACGAACTCACGCGCCGCCTCGCGGAGCGGGGGCATTCCATCGATTTCTTCATGCCGGTGAGCGGCAAGAGCGTCGTAAGCCCGCACCCCTCCATCCGCCTCATCGAGGTCTCGCCCACAGTTCTCTCGCCTTATCTGAATTTCACAAAAAAAGGCAAGAGCGCCAACTACGGCGAGGGGCTTCTCAAGGCGGTCGAGGTGTACAACGGCCTCGCAGCCAAGATGGTGGCGTCCGAGCACGCGAAGAATCCCTACGCGCTGGTGCACGCGCACGACTGGCTCACGGCTCCCGGCGCGCAGGGGGCGGCCCGCACGGCCTCCTTGCCATGCGTGCAGACATTTCATTCCACCGAGTTCGACCGCACCTCGACGCCGTGGGACGCCATCGTGCGCATAGAGCGCGGAGCGGCGGCCGACGCCGACCTCGTCATCGCCGTGTCGAACCGCACGCGCGAGCAGCTCATGTCCCACCTGAGCGCTTCTTCCGACAAAATCCGCGTGGTGTACAACGGCGTGGACGCCTCGCGCTATGCCTCGAGGGGGGCCAAGCCCGTGATGTCGGTGCAGACGGAGGGCAAGTCGATTGTGCTTTTCCTGGGCCGGCTCACCGAGCAGAAAGGGCCGGTGCAGTTTTTGCACGCGGCCAAGAAGGTGCTGGAGAAGAGGCCCGACGTCCTCTTCTTCATAGCCGGCACAGGCGAGCTGCTGCCGCTCCTCATCAACCTCTCGCTGAGCTTGGGCCTGTCCGACCACGTGCGCTTTTTGGGCTTCCTCTCCGACGAGGACCAGAAGCGCATCTATTCCATCGCCGACGTCTACGTCATGCCATCCACCTCCGAGCCCTTCGGCATCACGGCGCTGGAGGCCATGGCGTCGGGCACGCCCATCATCATCTCCCGCACCTCCGGAGTGGGCGAGGTGGTGAAGTCGGCCCTGAAAGTGGATTTCTGGGACATACAAGGCATGGCGGGCAAGATGCTGGCGGTGCTGCAATACGCTCCCCTGCGCCGGTCCATGGTGGGCATGGCGCCCGAAGATTTGCGCAAGCTGACGTGGGAGAAGTGCGCGCAGGAGACGGAAGCCGTATATTCGGAGGCCGTCCAAAAGCATCATCACTAGAAGGCCGGGCGATGTTGGGTTGATACAATGAAAGTTTGTTTTTACTTCCAGGTCCACCAGCCGATGCCCGAACCGCAGGGGGGCTCCGCCCCCCCTCAGTTTGAGGTTCTTCCTGATCCCCCTCGCGAGGCGTCTTCATGAAGGTTTGCTTCTATTTCCAGGTCCACCAGCCGATGCGGCTCGCCCCATTCTCGGTCTTCGCGCCTGCGGACGGCGAGGGCGAGATGTTCACCCGCTATTTCAACCACGACCTCAACCGCCAAATCCTCGAGAAGGTGGCCACCAAATGCTATTTGCCCGCCAACCGCCTGCTGCTCGAGCTTTTGGAAAAACATCCCGAGCTCAAAATCAGCTTTTCCACCACCGGCGTGTTTTTGGAGCAGGCGCGCCTCTACATGCCCGAGGTGGTGGAATCGTTCGCCGCCTTGGGCCGCACCGGCCGCGTTGAATTCCTCTCGGAAACGTATTACCATTCCCTCTCCTCGCTTTTCACCGAGCAGACAGAATTCGAGGCGCAGGTCAAGCTGCACGAGGCGGCCATCTCTCCATTCTGCTCCAAGCCGTCGGTCTTCCGCAACACCGAGGCCATGTTCTCCAACGACATCGCCTACTGGGCCGAGTGCATGGGCTACAAGGGCATCATGGCCGAGGGGCTCGACCAGATGCTGGGCTGGCGCTCGCCCACCTATGTCTATTCGGTGAAAAACTGCTCGAAAATCCGCGCGCTTTTGCGCCACTACAAATTGTCGGATGACATCGGCTACCGTTTTTCGCAGAAAAGCTGGAACGAGTGGCCGCTCACCGCGCCCAAATACGCGCGCTGGCTGGCCGACACGCCCGGCGACTGCACAAATCTTTTCATGGACTACGAGACGTTCGGCGAGCACCACTGGGAGGACACCGGCATATTCAACTTTTTGCGCGCGCTGCC
>CAYIMK010000136.1:0-3301 GCA_964364595.1 Microcaldota archaeon
GCCCGGCGCCCCAGTTGAAGCCGACCAGCCGGGCAAGGCGCCCAATTGCACCAGAACCTGAAATCCGTTGCAGATGCCAAGCACGGGCTTGCCGGTGCCGATGAATTTCTTGAGCGGCTCGCTCAATTTGTATTTGAATTTGTTGGCCAGCACGCGGCCTGACTGGATATCGTCACCAAAACTAAACCCCCCGGGCAGGGCGAGCAGCTGGTAGTCCTCAAGCGAGCGCCCGCCGTCGGCCAGCAGTTTGTTGAAGTGCACGAACTCGGTCTTGGCTCCGCCCAATTGCAGGGCGTGCGCCAGCTCGTCCTCGGCATTGATGCCGAAGCCGGTCAGCACAAGGGCGCGGGGGGCTGAAGAGGAAGCCATAACTACCACGTAATCGTTTTCTTGAACGCATTCTCCAATTCCGGCACGGACGTGCGGACGGCGTTGTTGGGGGCGAGGCCCTCGATTGCGAAGTCGGCCTGTGCCTCCACCTCGCCGATGCAGGCAAAAATTGAACCGGCCAGGATTTTTTCGAACTCGGCACGGTGATTGGGATGAATGGACACGATGAAACGGCCCGCGCTTTCTGAAAACAATATTTTGTCGTCGCGCAAGCCCGCCCCGCGCTGGCCCCCGGCCAGCGGCACGCTGCCCAGCTTCACTTTCGCGCCGAGGCCGCCGCCGATGCAGCATTCGGCCAGGGCCACGCCAAGGCCGCCGTCCGAGCAGTCGTGCGCCGAGGCCACCAGGCCTGCCGCAATGGCCGCATGCAGGGAATGGTACAGCTTCTTGTTGGCTTCCAAATCAACGTGGGGCACATTCGCGCCGGGGCCGAGGTCATGGGAGGCGTAATACTCCGAGCCGCCCAATTCATCGGCCGTGCTGCCCAGCGCATAAACCAAATCTCCGGCCGCCTTGAAATCACTGGTCATCGCCCGCTCCACGTCTGGGATTTTGCCCATCAGGCTCACGAGCAGGGTGGGCGGCACCGAGATGCGGATTTGGCCGTGCGCATAGTCGTTTTTCATCGAGTCCTTGCCAGACACCATCGGGAGAGAGTAGGCGGTGCAGGCATCGGCCAGCCCCATGGAGGCGCGCACCAGCGCGGCCAGCTTCTGCATTCCGTCAGGATTGCCGGGCGAGAGTATCGGGTCGGGCCAGCAGAAATTGTCCAGCGCGCCCCACACGGCCGGCTCGCCGCCCGCCGCGATATAGTTGCGCACCGCCTCGTCCACGGCGAGCGTTGCCATGTGGTATGGGTCGATGTCGCCATAGCGGGGGTTGAGCCCGTGCGAAACCACGACGCCCCAGGGGCGGTCGGGAAGCGGCTGCAGCACGGCCGCATCGGAGGGGCCCGTCCCATTCACGCCGCACATGGGCTTGACCACGCTCATGCCCTGCACCTCGTGGTCGTATTGGCGCACGATGGATTCCTTGGAGCAGATGTTGGGGCGCGAGAGGAGCGTGAGGAGTTCGGCCGTCATGCTGGAGGGCATCTCGAGCTGGGGCTCCTCGAGCTCGGGTGGTTTCCATTCGGCGCGCAATTGCATTTTCGGCACGCCCTTGTGCAAAAATTGTAGGTTGAGGTCTGCCACTACGTGGCCGTGGTATTTCACCATGAGCGAGCCGGTGCTGTTGAATTCGCCGATGTCGGTGGCCTCCACGCTGAAATGGCGAGCAAGGGCCGCGAATTCGCCTGCCTTGCCTGCCGGCACGGCCACGGTCATGCGCTCCTGCGACTCGGACAGCAGGATTTCCCACGGGTCAAGGCCGGGATATTTGAGAGGGCAGCGGTCGAGATGGATGAGAGCCCCGCCCACATCATTTGCCAGCTCGCCCACCGAAGAGGAAAGCCCGCCCGCGCCGTTGTCGGTGAGGCCGGAATGCAGGCCCGCCTCGCGGCTGGCCAGCAAAAAGTCAAGCACGCCTTTCTGGGTGAATGGGTCGCCCAGCTGCACTGCCGAAGTGGGCGAGCCCTCGTGCAGGGTTTCTGATGAAAATGTGGCGCCATGGATGCCGTCCTTTCCTATTCGGCCGCCAACCATGAAGATGCGGTCGCCGCTCTGGATATATTTCTGGTGCGTGAGCCGGCCTGCGGATTTTTTCGGCATAAGCCCGCCGGTGCCGCAGTAGACAAGCGGCTTGCCCAGATATCTGTCGTCAAAATAGATTGAGCCGTTCACGGTCGGGATGCCGGAGGCATTGCCGCCGCGCTCGACACCCGCACGGACGCCCTCGAAAACGCGCTTGGGATGAAGAAGGCGGGGGGGAATTGCTCCGGAATAAAACGGGTCTGCGAAACAGAACACATCTGTATTGAATATTGGCTTGGCGCCCATGCCCGCGCCCATCACGTCGCGGTTGACGCCCAATATGCCGGTGAGCGCGCCGCCGTAGGGGTCGAGGGCGGAGGGCGTGTTGTGGGTTTCCACCTTGACGGCGAGCGCCCAATCATTATCCATGGCCATGATGCCGGCGTTGTCCACAAAGACGGAGAGAAGATAGTGCTTGGCCGAATGGATGTTCCGGGTGGTGGCCGCGATATAGGTCTTGAAAAGGGAATTTATTTTGAGATGGCGCGGGTGGAGCTTCTTTTGGGCGGCGCGGGCTTTCAGTTTTGCTTTTTCATTTTTTGATTTTGCTTTTTCCTTCTTTCCTTTTGCTTTTTCGCTTTTCGCATCATCTTCCTTTTGCGGAGGCGAGAAGTCGGTGTAATCGATGGTGGCGTTGAATATCTTGTGCTTGCAGTGCTCGGACCACGTCTGCGCAATCGCCTCCAGTTCCACGTCTGTCGGGTGCGGAGCCAGCCCAGTCTTTTCGCGCGAACGCTTCACGTCATCACGTGCGTAATAATCGCGGATGGCGCGCATTTCAGATATGGAGAGAGCGAGAAGCCGGCGCGTGGATATGCGCTCCAGCTCGCCGTCCGAGTCCGGCAGCGGAATCTCGTACACCGTCCCCTTGCCTTTCACGCCAGCGAGCGGCAGCGTGATGGAGGAATAATGCGCCCGCATGCCGGCCAAATCAAAGCCCGACCAGCGCTCGATGAGCGGGTTGCACAAAAGCCATTCTGCCACTGCCTTGTCCTTGCCTCCCGTTGTGTCGAATGTGCCGTAGAAGAGGTAGAGAGTGGAGGTGAATACTCCGCCTGCGAGAGGTCGGCCCAAAATGTCGGCTGACGCGCCTGCGGCAGTTTCACCAACATTGTCTTTTACGCCGGGCCGAAAGCCCACCTCGATGGCATAGGAGAGATTGGAGCCGGAACTCTCGCGGGCGTGGAGGGGTTCGCCGACCGAAAACTTCTGGCTCACCG
>CAYIMK010000137.1:0-231 GCA_964364595.1 Microcaldota archaeon
CTCGTACAAATTCGACCCCTACAAAATTTACTGGGCCGACAAGGGCTATGTGGATTCGACCTCACTGCAGAACCTTAAACTGAAGAACGCTTCCTACGGGGCGTCCTCCATCGACGATTCCAGCATCCATTTCATCACCTCTTCCATCAGCACGACGGGGGGGTATATCGACAACTCGAACCCGGCCACCCGAGAGGAAGTCAGCTACGTCCTCGAGGCGAATGCGGCCGG
>CAYIMK010000137.1:241-3282 GCA_964364595.1 Microcaldota archaeon
GCGGCCGGCGGCTATAATCTTGTGAAGCCGGGCGCGGCAGGGGAGAAAAACGGCACTGCCCCGCCGTCACCTGCCCAGCCATCCGCGCCGTCCAAGCCCTCAGGGCCTTCCGCCCCAGCCCGCCCAACCCCTTCCCCATCTGCTACTGCTGCCGCTGATTCGAACTCTTACCTCTACCTTCTGTTAGTGCTGGTTTTGGGCGCGGCCGCGATTTTCATCTGCTTCAAATCCATGCCGCACTCCGGCCACAAACCCGCGCAGCCGGAACGTGAGGAGCCGGCCCAGCCGTCCTCCGAGCCGGGCGTGGCGGCCCCGCCGTCTTCCAAGCCGCGCTCCAAGCCCTCTGCCAAGTCGGCCACCAGAAAAAAGAAGGCGTGAGCGGAAATGGACTACATCTCTTTGTTTTTCTTTTCCCTCTTTTTCACAATCCTAGCCGAAACGCCGGCCATTTTCGTGCTTGCCCGGCGCTGGTTGAAAATGCCGGCGCGGCGTATTCCAGACCGCCTCCTTCTTTTTGCAGGCATCTTTGCTTCTGCCTGCACCCTGCCTTACGTGTGGTTCGTTCTTCCCGGCCTGTTCTCTCCATGGCTGCTCTATGCTGCCTCGGCCGAATCATTTGCAGTGCTTGCCGAGGCCCTGATTTATTTCATGGTGCTGCGCGTGAAATTGCGCGAGGCATTTTTGCTCTCGCTGATTTGCAACATGTTCTCTTTCCTGCTCGGTCTGCTGCTGTTCAGAAATTAGGCCTATTCACGCAAGAAAACGCGCAATCGCGCCATCTTTCTTTCCCTGTGCGAGCAGCAGCGCGCCGCGCAAAGCCGGATGCGCCACTCTCGATGGGCGGATGGGAGTTTTTTTCACCGGCAGAACGGCATTCTGGGCATATGCAGCCAGCACCGCTCTCCGCAGCCGCCCATTTTTCATATACGCCTTGCCCACCGAGCCGGCCACTATTATTTCGGCCGGGTCGAGGACGGCGGCCAAGTTCGCAAGTCCAAGGCCGAAACAGCGGGCAGACTGTTCGGTGCGCTTCCGCGCTTTCGCATCCGAAGATAAAAATATTCTTTTCGCATCCCATCCTCTTCTGCCAAATCTTCTTTCAATCCCAAACCCGCCGCACAGCGCTTCCCAATCCGCGAGCCGGCCATTATCATCAGTCATCTTCACATGCCCTGCCTCGCCGGCTGTATTATGCACTCCCCGGACCAGCCGGCCTTCCCTCACAATCGCCGCGCCGATGCCGCTGCCCGGCGCCACGAGAAGAAAATCGTCATCAGCATTTTGCCCGCGCGCCGCCCATTCGGCCAGCGCCATGCACTTGACGTCGTTTTCAAGTTGGAACGCCACGCCAATTCTGCGCAGACGCGCAAGGCCCCGCATGAAGCGCCCCCCATTCACGTTCGGAAGATTCGGCAAGTTGACGAGCCGCCCGCCTACAACAAAACCCGGAAGCGAGAGGCCGACGGTGCCGGGTTCGTATTCATCCGCCAGTGCGCGAATAAGCCAGAGCAGTTTTTTCTCATTGCAGTTTTTCGGAATATCCGCACGTCCTGCGCGGCCTTTTCCAGGTTTTCGGCCCGGCCCCAGCTGCTGGCCAGCCCTCCATTCCGCCTTTGAAGCGCCGACGTCAATTCCGAGCAGAACTGAAGAAGCTGTCATAAATCGCCCTCTCATTCCATTTCGCACTTCCTCATTCCCTCTCGCAGCCCATTATTTCCCCTCATACACAAGCTTGGCCTCTTTTGCCTTGTCATAAAGCAGCACAAGGAAGATGGTTCCCAGAACCAGCGCTGGGATGAAATTGTTGAGCGAGATGAACATCACCATGAACATCGTGTCGGGCAGGGTTTTGAGGCCGAGCAAAAAGACGCCGAGCCCTATCACGGCCGCGCAGACGATGCTGCCCATGAGGGCGGCCACGGCGAATATGCCCAGCTGCCGCCGCTCCGTGACCGGCTTGTCTTTCTCCGACAGCAGCGCCCACACCTGCCATGCAAGATAGGCGAAGAGGAAGTTGCCGGCAAAGCCGAACAAACTGCCCGCAGTGAGCGTGCCAAGTCCGCCCATGGTCAGCGAACTGAAGATATCTGCGATGAGGTTGCCGAAAGCCGAGCCCCACGCGCCGGCCGGCCCGAACAGCACGCCGGCGAGGACCGGCACGAAATTGGCGGGCCGCAATTCGGTGAAGCCGGGCACGATGGGAAACGGCTTGAGGGGGATGAGCAGGCCAGCGTATATTATGGCCGTGATGACGATGAGCCGCCATTGCCGCTTGTCGCGCCACACCCCAACGATGCCGCCCAAATCCGCGCGTTTGCCTTTGTCCATACGGGCCGCTGTGGCGGGCGAAGGTTGATAATCCTGTGTCGGCCGGGCCGGCCAAATCTGCGTGGCCCGCCAAATCAGCCCGCCCGGCCGAACCTGCACGCCCGACGCAATCCGCGCGGCCGGGCAGATGGCTAATATAAATCTTGTTTCATTCTTCCCAAACGAGGTGAGCGCACGGGCCGGAAGTTTCTCAAGGGCATCCATCCCAACGTCGTCAGCTTGGGCATAGCCAGCTTCCTCAACGACGTCTCCTCAGAGATGATATTCCCAATCCTGCCGGTCTTTCTTACCGCCATTCTTGGCGTCGGCACAAGCATTGTAGGGCTTATCGAGGGCATAGCCGACTCTGCTTCGAGCCTTCTGGACATTTTCATCGGCTACTGGTCAGACCTGCGTGGCAAGCGCAAGGATTTCGTCATCGCCGGCTACGGCATCTCCTCTTTCTCCAAATTCGGCATCGCGCTCTCCACCACCTGGCCGCTCATCCTCGTGTGCCGCGCCGCAGACCGCGTAGGCAAGAGCGTGCGCACCTCGCCGCGCGACGCCATCATCGCCGCCTCGGCAGCCCCCTCGGTGCGCGGCAAGGCGTTCGGCCTGCACCGCGCGATGGACACCATGGGCGCGATTGTCGGCCCTCTCCTCGCATACCTCATCCTCTCAATCATGGGCAATACGGCCCGCGGATACCAAACGGTCTTCCTCCTCGCATCCAT
>CAYIMK010000138.1:0-3281 GCA_964364595.1 Microcaldota archaeon
CTTGAAGCCGCCAATCGACGGCCCCCGGGGGCCGTCGGTGCGCCAACGGCCTCGGCCGTTGGCCGCGGCGCGCAATATGGCGAGGTCAGGGGCGCGGGCGCGCAGCACTGCGCCGGGAGTGTCCAGCTCGTCGAGCGCTTTTTTCGCCCATGAGCGCAGGCGCGCGGCATAGCCGGCCCGGGCCGGCATGCAGTGGTAGTAATCCCACACGGCCGAGAGGCACTGGCGCACCGCCTCGTCGCGGGCCTCGCCCAATGAGCGCGAGACCTCGAGGCGCGCGGCGGCCATGCGCTCGCGGCTTTCCGCCTCCGAGAACGCGCGGGCCTCGGCGCGGGCCGACTCGAGCATGGCCTGGGCTGAGGCCTTCGCCGCTTCGACGATGCGCTTGGCGGCGTCTTCCGCTGCCCGGACTTGGGCGGCGGCCTGCTCGTGGGACCGGTCCTCGATCTCCACGCAAAGCTGCTCGAGACTCATGGAACTCTCCTCCTTTCCAATGCTGCTGCGAATGCTTGATGCGCGGCCCTGTGTCCGGGGTTTAAGCCGGCTTGGCCGCTGCCGCCTCGGCACCGCCGATCTGTCCGATCAGCAGGAAGGCAACCACGAAGCCCAAGAGCACGAGCAGCTCGGGCAGGGCCATGTATACGATGAGCTTGAAGGCCTCTTCCGGCTTCTCCGCCACCACGCCCATGATTGCCGAGCCGATGGACGCCTGCGCCCACGCCGTCGCCAGCGCGCTGCCCGTCATCGACAGGCCTGCGCCGAGGGCGAGGGCCGCGTCACGGGTCAGGAACGTACTGGTTGCTGCAACCGCTGTTGGATCCACTGCCATATCTACACCTCATTTTTCTTGGAAATGCCCGGCCTTTTGGCCCGCACTCCAGAATTGTTAGTTTTGTACGCATGATACATTGTGAATTTCGTACGCATGATGCATGTGAAATTACATACTGAAACAATTACACGCTGAAACGCCTCTTCTCGGCCAGAGGCCGAAACGGCATGCCGCCGCCATGGAAGAACTTGCCGAAGAACTCGACAACGTTCAACCGGGCCCCGTGGATTACGCCCTCGAACATGGCAATGAACGTGTTGACAACGTGCAGGAGCACGTAGACGATGGCGATGATGATGAATGTGAGTATGCCGGCAGGCGAGGAGAGGAGTTCGGGATTCGGAGACACCATTTTATTTATGGCCTCGGCCAGAATGACTCCGGCCACTCCGACCGCCGCGATACGGGCATATGACATGATGTTGGACGCAAGGCCCGGAACTTCGACAAGGCCCAGGGGGCCTTCGGCCCAAGCGAGAATGCCCATGCCCACGACCATCAGAGCCGCGCCGACCATGCCAACTTCGGGGCTGACGGCGTGCAGAAGGTAGTAGGCAACCGCCAGCGTGCCGCCCAATTGAATCGGCAGCCACGACAATTTGGCAATTGCGTGCTTTTTGGAATGCGGCCATTCGTTGAGCGCGCCAAGCACGAAGCCGAAGGCCACGTGAATCCAGCCCGTGATGATGGTGAGCAGCAGGAGCAGCTGCACGTTCTCGACGCGGTGCACCACTGCGTCATACATCTTGTAGCCCAGGAGATGCGCGTGGCCGTAGCCGAAGTATTCATCGAACAGCACGCCGAAGATGAGCGTGGGGATGGCCCCCAGCATCCAAAGGCCGGCGAAGTTGTAGAGCAGGCCGCCCTTCGCGGATTTGAAGCGGATGAGGGCGGCGAGGAGAAGACTGATGAGAGCATAGCCCGCATCTCCAACAATCATGCCGTAGAGAAGTGGAATCGTGAAGAATGTGATGAGCGTTGGGTCGATTTCGTTGGCGCGGGGGATGGAGAGGAATTCGACCAAAAACTGCGCCGGCGCGGCAACTCTTGGGTTCTCCAGAAGCGTGGGCTGCGCGGGGTCGGGATGGTCGGCAGACATGTGCGCGCGCTTGATTATGACCTGCCGGCCGAACGCTTGGCGCGTCTCGTGCTCGAGATGGGGAAGTTTGTGAGGGTGCACCCATCCGGATGCAAAGAAGCAGCCAGATGATTCGCCCATGCCGGATGACACGCGGGCCAAATCAGAGGCAATGGAGAGAGCTTCCTCAAGCCGCGCGCAGAGCGGGTAGTATTCCAACGAAAGGTCATGGCGGCGGCGGGATACGGCCTTGAGCCCCTCGCGAATCGAGGCCAGCTCGCCCTGAGCGCGCAGGACCGCCTGCGCAGGCGTGCCGCCCAAAGACGGCCATTCCATCTTCTCGGCATCTTGAAGCGCGGAGGACATGTCCTGCGATGGCGGGACCGCCAGGAGGGCAATTGTTGACTTGGGGTCGAGGCCGTCTTGCGCCGTGAGAATTTGCGAGTGCTTGAGAGCGCGCTTGAGGTGGTTGAGTGCTGCGGCGGACTCTTTTTCATTCGCGCCCAGCACCACCAGCTGGTAGCGCAGGTTGGAGGGCAGGGCGCCGAAGTCGAGCTCGAAGTTGGAGAGGCGGCGCAGGGCTTTTTCTGATGCAGCCCATGTATCCGCCTGCTTGGCCAGATTGTCCTCGTCCTCTTTCATGCCGAGGAGTTCGGCGTCGATTTGCACGCTTTGCGCCGTTTCAAGAAGATTGCCGGGCAGCGGCTCGGGGCGCACCGGGGTCTTCTCAAGCTGCGAGAGGATGGCGCGGATGCGCACAAGCTGCTGAGAAATTTTGGCGTAATCGGCCAGCGGCTGCCCGCCGCTTAAGCCCAATGACTGCACTGGCAATGGCGCGATGTGGATGACGCCCATCTTCTGCCAAAGCCGCAGGGCTTGCGCTTGCGCGCTCTTGAGCCCGATGAGGTAAATCTTTTGTAGTGCGACTGGTTTGAGCATAGATCGCCTCAAATCAAATTCTCTCGCAGATTTCGCGGACGGCGGAATCGCTCAGGCGGCGGGCGGCCATGTTGTTGGCCAGCTTGCCCGCCTGCCCGACGCGCTTCTTCAATTTGGCGTCGTTCTGCCGGCGCGCTGCGGCGATGATGCGGTTCTTTTCATCCACCGCGCGCTCGGAGGCCTTGGTGGTAATGTCCACTGCCTGGGCCTGCGCCTCGGCATGGATTTGCTGGCACTCGGCCTGCGCGCGGGCGAGGCGCTCGGCAGCCCGATGCTCGGCCTGGGCGACAGCATGCACTTCGGCCAAAAATTCTGGCGCGGAAAGACGAGAAGCTGGTTTGGTTTCCATCGGTACCATCTCTATCGGGTGGGCTAAGCGTATCTATTCACTTCCCACACTATGACGTTGATGATATGGCAATCGACAACAAT
>CAYIMK010000139.1:0-3277 GCA_964364595.1 Microcaldota archaeon
AGATGTCGGGCACCAACCAGTACATGAAGATGGCCGTCAACCAGTTGCTTTACGAGCTGGACGGAGTGGAGGCCAACAACGCCAACGTGCTGGTCATCGGCGCCACCAACGCCCCGTGGGACGTGGACCCGGCCCTGCGCCGCTCGGGCCGTTTCTCAAAGACCATTTACGTGCCGGAGCCGGACAGCGTGTCGAGGCGCGAAATCCTCAAGCTGCAGTCCCGCAAGCTTCCGATAAAGAAAAATATTCCATGGAACCGCCTCTCGTTCGCCACGTGGGGCTATTCCTCGGCCGATTTGAAGGCTGTGAGCGACGAGGCGGCCGCGATTCCGTGGCGCGAGGCATTCAAGTCCGGCAAGCAGCGCGAAATCGGCCAGAACGATTATTTCACCGCCGTGCGCAAAAAACGCTCCACCCTCCCCCCGTGGTACGAGCAGGCCAAGAAGCAGATCGGCTCGGTGGAGGAGAAGTCCATCGTGGACGGCAAGGAGCACGTCAAGGTGACGGAGAGCAAGATGGGGCAGGCCGAGAAGGACGCGTTCAAGTCGCTGATGGACGTCATCAAGCGGCGCAGCACATGGTATTACAACGGATTTGCCGGCACGATTCGCAATCTCGCCGTCTTTTTGCCCTTCCCGGACTTCATCTATGCCATCGGCATCTCGTTCGTCGGCATCACCGAGGCCGTCAAGAAGTGGCTCAAGGACCGGGGCTGGCTCACATGAGAAAAGAACGAGCCGGTGCGGGCCACGTGCCGAAGCTTCGGACGGGCCGGACATTCTTTTTGTCCATTCTGCTGGCCGCCTTCCTCTTTCTCATTCTTTTCGCTCCGCCGGCCAGTGCCATCACCATGAACCTGACGCAGCGCGGCGCGCAGCTGGCGGAATTCGCCGCCGACATGCCGGCCGCAATTTCCATCACGAACAGCTCGCTTGACGAAACCACCGTGCGCTATATCGTCTCAATCGACGTGACCAACAACGGAGCGCAGGACTGGGACATCCACCTCATCTCACATCAGGCGGATGGCTGGACGTACGAGCGGCTCCTGGGCGTCGTGCAGCCGGGCACCTCCGGCAGGTTCACGCAGACGTTCTGGGCCAAATACAGCGGCGAGACGAAGGCCAGCACCCAGTATGCGGTCGTGGCCGAGGGTGACGTGGTGTTTCACGGCAGGTATTTCAATCTGGCCGAGGACTGGAGCGCGTATGAACAGAAGAGCCGCGCCGAACTCACCAGCATGGCCGCGGTATTTATCCCCGTCTTCGGCGGAGTCATCATCCTGCTGCTCATCCTCCTGGCCGAATGGGCGTATTCCAGCCATTCGGACGGCAGATACCGCGACGAATACACCGTGCGCAGCTTCTTCGTGCCCCGCGTGGCCGGACGGCCCCTGGCCGAAGCGCTGGCAGGCGTGCTGGCCCACCCGCTCGTCTGGCTCGTGGAGCTGGGCGCGCTCGCCTTGATGGCCAGCATCATATGGACCGGCCTCTCCGCCCACCTGGCGCCTGAGAAGGCCATGCCCACCTTTCTCCTCTCGCTTCTTGGCGCAGCCATAATGCCTCTGGTCTATTTCATTCTGGCCTGGGCCTACAACGAATGGATGGAGAAGATGCCCCTGCGCTTCATGGCAGGCATGTTCATCTGGGGCATCATGGCCGCCGTGCTGGCGCTGGTGCTCAACACGTGGCAGGTGCAGGCGCTCGCGCCGCTGCTGGGCCGCGACACCATGGTGGTGGCCATTGTCACCGTCGCGCTGATAGCGCCCCTCATCGAGGAGCTGGTGAAGGGGGCGGGATTGCTGGCTTTGCGCGGGCACCATGAATTTGCCGATGCCCTGCACGGCCTTCATTTGGGATTTGCGGTGGGCTTGGGTTTCTCGCTGGTGGAGAACTGGTTTTATCTGGCTTCCAAGACCGACCCGTTCCAGAACGGGCTCACGGTCTGGGTGGGCCTGGGAGTCTACCGCAGCGTGGTCAACGCGGTGGCGCACGGCTGCTTCTCGGCCGCGCTTGGCGCGTCTTTGGGCTGGGCGAAATCGCAGAAGTGGGGCCGCTTCGCCCTGCTGGCGTTTTTGCCCGGGCTGGTGATGGCAGTGGTGCTTCATTCCCTCTTCAACTTGACGGCCATCGCCGACAGCTTCCGCGTGCTGTCGGCCGACTTCCCCTCGTTCGGCTTCAACCCCCTCATGACGCTGGCTTTGCTGGTGGTCGTGGCGATACTGAGCGCCGGGGCGGCGTCGGACTTTCGGCGGCGCAAGGCGGCGGGACGCGGCGCGCAGATAAGCCGGCTGGCGCAGGAAAGATTGTAGAAGGGGGAATGGCACTTTTGGAAATGATGATGGATGGCCAGCGTCAGCGCTAAGAAGAAAAGAAAAACCAAAAATAGAGAATTAAAGAAACAAAAAAGAAAATTAAAAAGAAAAAAACTGTTTACTGCGAGCGGGTTACCAGGTTGGCGTCCACGATTTTGGCGGGCATGCTGGCCGGGTCGTCAGCGTACTTGTAGGCCACATAGAGGCGTCCGGAGAAGTCCTCGTTGGGGCGCAGCACGATTGACGCAGGGTCAGGCAGCAAAGCGGAGCCGTCCGATGTCTTGGTGGCATCCACGCAGGACACATAGACCGCGTTCTTGCTGTCATCCAGGAAGTTGCCGATGTCGTCAAGCTGCTCCTGATAGCCCAAGGTGCGCGTCAGCTTGGTGTAGGCGGGCCACGAATCGGTGTTGGAGATGTCGCCGTTCGGGGATGTGCGGCCCCTGATGCAGGAGATGGCCTGAATCAGTATGGTCTTGCGGTCGCCATTCACCAGAGTGGCGTGTAACAGGCCCTTGACGTCAGTAACTCCGTCTGGTGCCTTGCCGCTCACCAGCAGGACGGGCTTCTGGCAAAGGAAGCCGGCCTGGTCAAACACGCACTGTTCCGGCGCACGGAACGGGTTGATGTAGATGAGCACGGCGATGACTATGACAATCACCAGCAGCGCCCAGCCGTAGGTCATCAGATATTCCATGGCGGATTGGCCTTTTAGCACACGTGACAAACGATCACCCTCTCTATTTCTTAGACGGTAAAGGGGGGAAGAATTTTTAAAGAAATAGGTGGGTTTCGGGGAGAAAAGAATGCTGGGAAAAAAGAAAAAAAGCCGGAAAAATGAGGAAAAAAGAGAGGAAATGGGAAAAAATGAGAAAAACCAGAAGCTGGCCCTCGAGGGCCCGGGGCGGCCCCGCGGCCGCCGCGCGGACCGGGCCGCCCGCGCCGGCCGGGTGTGGGGGTTTT
>CAYIMK010000140.1:0-3277 GCA_964364595.1 Microcaldota archaeon
ATTCTCAAGCTCCACGCCCGTATTCACCTGCTTGAGCGAGGATGGCTCAATCGCCACGGCCCCTGCCACAAGCTTCTCGAGAGCCGCCCGCCGCTCCAAATAGGGCTGGGCGGTCCAGTCCACCCCGTCCGCATACATCAAATCGAATGCGAACAGATGCAATGGCAGCTCCTCGGCCATCTGCGCCACGCCGTGCTTTCTCTTGCGCTGAATGGTGGTCTGGAACGAATAGTAGCGCTTCTCGCTCTTGGAATAGGCCAGCGCCTCGCCCTCGAAGATGAGATGCGCGCCCTTTAGCTTGCGCCCCCCCTCCACGATTTCCGGGAACGCGGCCGTCACCCGCTCCAGTTTGCGCGAATACAGCTCCACGCGCTCCCCCTCCTTGTGCACCTGCAGGCGGAAGCCGTCGTATTTGCCTTCCACCGCGCACGGCCCAAGCTTCTCCAGAATGGCGGCCGCATCAGGCAAACGCTCGGCCAGCGCGGGCCTGATTGGGGAGAACAATTTGATTTTGAAGCGCTCGACGCGCGCGTAATCGAACAAGGCATATTCGGCCACCAGTCCCAAATCCGAGCAGAAGTTGAACGCCCGCTCCAGCGGCGCGCGCACGGCTTTCTTAAAGCCCATGACTTGCGCGCGGTAATGCCCCGGCTTTTCCTTGAGAGGCCGGATTTTCTGCAAGCGGATGCCGGCAAGCGGAGCAAATCCTTCCACCGCCAGCTCAATCTCCGTTCCGTCGGTCAGCTCCTCGATTTTTTTGGCATCCGAGCAGGTGAAAACGAAATCAAGCGAAGCGTCCGAATCTTCCATCTCAAGCGCTTTCTCCTTCTCCCGCGTCTCATAATCCCATAGCGGCTCGATGTGAATCGGCTTGGCGTCCGGCCTGCTCTTGATGCCGCTTATGCGGGCGCGCACCAGCGGCACGCGCAGCAATGCCAGCCCGTCCAATATTGTCGGCTCGGCCACGCCCAATCGGAGCTTGCCGACGCAAAAACGCACGATGAACCGCGCCTCGAGCGGGCTGGCTGAATTCAGCAGCTCGGCCAGAGTTTTTATTTTTCCATCCTGGCTTCCGGGGCCGGAAAGTTTGGCAAGGCGCACAAGGGAGGCGAACACGCTGCCCAGCTCCAGCTCCTCTGTTCCCAAACTGGTCTGTTTTTTCCTGCCCAAGGCCCATTCGGCCGTCGTTCCCCAGTCGCCTGATTTCTTGAAATAAGTGTCCAGCTCCTTGTCGCTCCTTCCCGACACGAGCGCAATCGCCTGTTCGGCGAGGCGCTCGCCCAATCCCAATTCAAGCCCGACAAATGGCGGGGCCAGCACGCCCTGGCACAAGCAAATCAGCGGCTGCACCTCCTCACGCTTTGCCTTGGCCAGGAGCTGGGCCAAGTGCCCTGCCATCTCGAGGCGGCCCGGCGCGGCCTCGACATCGGCCCACACAGCCGCCACATCCGCAAACAGCATAGAGACCGCTTGGACGGGAGCGATAAAAAGAGTTTGCTTCCAAATGGTGGCATCCAATCGAATGCAGTTGATGCGTATGGACCCCCTCACCGGCCATTTCTATCCAATATCCGAGATTCTCTCCGGCAAGCACGCCGGCCAGCCGGTTTCCATACGCGGCTGGGTGCACCGCGCGCGCAGTTCGGGAGGGCTTGCCTTCATCGTGCTGCGCGACTCGACCGGCATCATCCAGTGCGCCGTGAAAAAAGGCGCTGCGAGCGATGCCGCCTTCGAGGCGGCCAAGGGCGCGTTCGTGGAGTCGTCTGTCATGGTCTCGGGCCTGCCGAAAAAAGACGAGCGCGCGCCGGGAGGCTGGGAGATAGGCGCAACCGATTTCGGGCTCATACATCTTGGCAAGCCGTTCCCTATTGCGAAAGACCAGTCAATTGAATTCTTGCTGGACACGCGCCACTTGTGGCTCCGCTCGCAGAAGCTCACCAAAGTGATGAAACTGCGCGATTATGCCACCCGCTCCCTGCGCCAATTCTTCAACGAGCGCGCCTTCTTCGAGTGCGCGCCGCCCATAATCACCAAATCCGCCTGCGAGGGCGGCTCCACGCTGTTCCAACTGGACTATTTCGGCACGCCGGCCTACCTCTCCCAGTCGGGGCAGATGTATGCCGAAGTGTTCATGACAGCGCTTGAGAAGGTCTACATCCTCGCCCCATCTTTCCGCGCCGAGCCAAGCCGGACCGTGCGCCATCTGGCCGAATACTGGCACCTCGAGCCGGAGATGGCTTTCTACAACCAGAAGATGAACATGCAATTGCAAGAGGAAATGATTGTGCATGTGTGCCAGGATTTGGGCAAGAACCACGCCGACCTGCTGACTGACATCGGGCGCGATCCCGCAAAACTTCTTGCAGTGCGCGGGCCTTTCCCGCGCATTTCCTATGAAAAAGCAATCGAAAAATGCCGCGAATTGGGCTGCGCCATTGAATACGGGCAGGATTTGGGCGCAGACGAGGAGGCAGTTCTCACAAAAGAGGCGGCCCAGCCTATATTCATCCACAACCATCTCAAGGCGTTCAAGGCATTTTACATGCGCGAGGACCCCAATGTTCCCGGCACCGTGCTTTCGGCGGATTTGCTTGCGCCCGAAGGCCATGGGGAAATCATCGGAGGCAGCGAAAGGATTTGGGACGCCGCCGAGCTGAAAAGCAGAATGGAGGAGCAGAA
This sequence comes from Microcaldota archaeon, assembly GCA_964364595.1. Taxonomy (GTDB): domain Archaea; phylum Micrarchaeota; class Micrarchaeia; order Anstonellales; family Anstonellaceae; genus CAIXYX01. The sequence goes on from CAYIMK010000140.1 coordinate 2,680, forward strand.
CCTCCCCCTCGCCGACTACCAGTGGTATCTTGACCTGCGCGAATATGGTTCTGTTCCCCACTCCGGCTTCGGCCTTGGAATAGAGCGCCTCAGCAAATGGATGTTCGGCCTTGACCACATCAGGGATGCAATTCCGTTTCCAAGAACGATAAACCGCGTCTATCCCTAAAGTCGGCCAAAGCCCGCTGATAGTCTGTCGAAGTCAGCCGATAGTCTGCCAAAGCCCGCTTATTCAAATTTTTCCAAGCACATCTTTAGCATGGCCCAGCGGATTTACTCCATACACTGCCCGTTTTATTTTTCCGTCCGGCCCGATTACGAAAGTCGAGCGGTTGATACCTTCAAACTCCTTGCCCATGAACTTCTTCTGGTCCCACACGCCGTATTTCTCTGCGACCGCATGGCCAGTGTCAATCAAAAGCGGAAACTGCAGGGAATATTTGCCGGCGAATTTCTGATGAGACTCGGAGTCATCTGGCGACACTCCAAGCACCACCGCGCCCTTCTTCTTCGCGTCAGCATCCATGTCCCGAAATTCGCACGCCTCTATGGTGCAGCCTGAGGTGTCGTCTTTTGGATAAAAGTAAAGCACAACAGT
>CAYIMK010000141.1:0-3208 GCA_964364595.1 Microcaldota archaeon
GGTCATGGGCCATTCCAATTGCGGGGCCGTGAAGGCCACCTGCGACTACAGGGGCGTGTGCGACGAGGGGCACATAAAGCACATCGTGGAGGTGGTTAACGAAGCCGCCTCCAAGAGGGAATACGAGCTTGACAAATCAATCATACACAATGTTGAATGCGAAATCGCGCGCATACGCAAAAAAAGCCAGATTGTGCGCACTCTTGAGGCCGAGAAAAAGCTCATGATTGTCGGCGCGTTCTATTCGCTCGAGACGGGAAAGGTCGAATTCATCTAGTGCGGAAGCCGTCTGATTTTTTCCGTCTTTTTCGTTCTGTTTTCTCAATTCCAATAAATCTTGTCGTGGTGGTCGAAGTCCAAAAAGCGGACCGCCTGCCGGGCCTCGTCGATTTCGAAGGTGAAGACGAATGGGTCGATATGCACGCGCAGAGCCCCCGCCAGGATGTTTCCCAGCGGCTTGTAGTGGTGCGGGTTCCGCAGGATTTCGTCCATTTTCCTGCGCACCCGCTCGAAGCGCGAGTAATCCCGCTTGCGCAGCTTTTTCATCTTGGCGCGGAAGGTGAGCGTGTCTTCAGGCCGGTACATGGCGAACCCCCGCTAAGACTCGTATTCCTTCATCATCGCGTCCAGGGAAGCATAGGCCTTGCCTTTCTCTTTCATGATTTTTTTGAGCTTCTGGACGTATTCGGGCCTCAGCTGCGGCTCCAGCGCCTCCTTCGCATACTCAGAAACCACGAAATTCATGGCGTCGGATTTGTTGCGCAGGCCGAATTTGGCCTTGAGGATGTTGAGCGCAAGATTGTTGTCTTCCGTCAGATTCACGATGGCAGAGGTCATGGGGGCGCCTCGAAGAGCGTATTAGTGTGTATAATAGAACGTAATGATTTATTATTGTTTGCCTCAACACCCCAGTATATTTAAACTCCCTTCGACTTAGTTAAACCAGACATCCCCGCGAGCCGATGGACCATGGGAAAAATGGAAACCGAAACTGAGAAGGCGGCCAGAGGCAAGGCCCTCTACCAGCTCAAGCGCCAGCTCGACCACCTCAAGAACATGCGCGGCTCGGGCACCGAGCTGATTTCGGTCTACCTATCGGCCAAGCAGGCAATCCACGAGATGAGCAACAAGCTCAAGGAGGAGGCGGGCGCGGCTTCGAACATCAAGAGCAAGAGCACGCGCAAGAACGTCATGGATGCCCTCGAGCGCATCATCCACCACCTCAAGGCCTACGGCAACTCTGCGCCGGAATCAGGCGTGGCCATCTTCTGCGGCAACGTGTCGGACAATCCGGCCCGAACCGACATCGAGCTGTTCACCATCTTCCCGCCGCAGGCCCTCGCCATCTCGCTTTACCGCTGCGACTCGCGCTTCTTCCTCGAGCCGCTGGCGCGCACGGTGGACGTCAAGGACACCTACGGCCTCGTGGTGCTGGACGGGCGCGAATGCACCATCGCCACGCTTCGCGGCACGGTAATCACGGTGATGAGGCGGCTCAACTCAACGGCACACTCGAAAATCCGCAAAGGAGGGCAGTGCCTGGCTCCCGACACGCTCATCCAGACGGCGGAAGGGCGCATCCTGCCGGTTTCCGACTTTTTACCCGGAGAGAAAATCAAGGGCGCGGATTTGGCCGAATTTAAGATTGGAGACTGGGCCTGCGCTGACAAATTCGAGACGAGGGCGAAGAAGGCATATCGCATCGTGGTTCACGCCCCCAAGATGGAAATCACGGCCACGGCGTGGCACCGCTTCTTCACCATCGGAGAGAACGGCGTAAGGGAGACTTATGCCAAAGACCTGCAGATAGGAGACCGGGTGCTGGTGGCCAAGCGCGTCCCGCACGCAGGCCGGGAGGTGGAGGTCCGATACCGCCCGGAGATAAAAATCGTGCTGGATGGCAGCGCTTATGCGCATCTGCGCGCCATCCGCCGGGAGTTTGGCTGGTCTCAGGAGCAGGTGGCTCAAAAACTGGGCATAACCCAGATGGCCGTCTGCCGCATGGAGCGGGGCGAAATCCCCCTGTCGGCGCAAAAAATCAGGCAGATGCACAAGGAATACGGCCTGGCGCTGGATGAAGGAAAATATGCCCAACCAGTCCTCAAACTGCCGTCCGTTTATACCCCAGAGCTGGCGTATTTGCTTGGCGTCATCGCCGGAGACGGCACGCTGGACGGCAACCGCATCATCATCTATGAGAGCTATCCGCAGATGACGCGGAAATACTCGCAAGTGGTGAAGACCGCCATCGGGCTGGACGCAGTGTGCAGAGAGGTGGATAAGACCCGCCAGAAGGGCTCATTCGCCAAAAAGAGCTATCTTGAGCTGCGCATTTACAGCAAGGAATTTGCCCAGTTCGCAGAACAGGAAGTTCCACAGATATTGGCCTCGTCTGAGGAGCGCGCCATGCCGGCCCAGATACAGCAATCCAGCCTTGATGTGCAGCGCTCTTTCCTCTCCGGCTTGTTCGATGCCGAAGGTTATCTGCACGGCAAGCGCGTGGAAATCGCCATGCGCTCCGAGGCCATGATGCGCCAGGTGCAGGCCATGCTGTTGCGTATGGGGATTAGGGCCTCATGCGGGTCCAAGACGGTGCCGGGCAATCCGCAATGGTGCGTGAGCATATCAGACCTGGACTCTCTGAAGAATTTCAACACGCAGATTGGTTTCACCCGCCTGGACAAACGCGAACGGCTTGAAAAAATCGCCGGACGCCGGCAGACGATGCAGTTCGTGGAGCAGGTGCCAGCGGACGGACGGGCAGTCTATGCGCTGGCCAAGCAACTGGGCCTCAAAACAAGCGATTTCCACGCGGCCAGTGATTTCTTCAGAAACAAAAAACCGCTGGGCCGTTCGACGTTTGAGAAGAGCATCGCGCCGGTCTTGAGGAAAAGGGCGTTGGAGAGAGGAATGGAGGGGCAGGCAGGCAAGCTTCTGCAGAAATGGCTCTCCGACGACATCGGCGTGGCCCGCGTGGCGTCCATGACGCCTATTGACGAGGAGCGCCCTTACATCGACCTGACTGTTCCCAACGCCTTCAATTTCGTGGCCAACGGATTCATCGTGCACAATTCCGCCCGGCGCTTCGAGCGCCTGATTGAGGAGTCCATCGAATACTACTACAAGCGCATCGGCGAAGCGATGGACCAGTACTTTGTCACAGGCATCAAGGGCGTCATCGTGGGCGGGCCGGGGCCCGCCAAGGAGG
>CAYIMK010000142.1:0-3185 GCA_964364595.1 Microcaldota archaeon
CTTTTGGCGCTTTTTTGATGTTTTTGGCTCGTTCGAGGAATAACGCACCGGCCTAAGCCCCCACAAACCGATAGATTAATATGTGAATGAGAATTCATTCTAAGCGGTGTGGACGGCTAGAAGAGGAGAACATGTGGTGATTACATGAGAACATGGATTGGAATCCTATTGGCAATGCTTGTGGCTGCCGCCCTCTTGGGGGCCGGCTGCACTCAGAACAGTTCGACCGGTTCCGGCACGCCTTCTTCGGCTGGTGCGAGTGGCGCGGGGAATGTGACGCCCTCATCCGGCTCCGCAGGCGGCCAGGTGCAGGAGTTCCGCGTAGTGGCCAAGAACTTCGATTTCCAGCCGGACACCATCCAGGTGAAACAGGGAGACCGGGTGCGGATTACGCTGACCTCTACTGACGTGCCGCACGGCATCGGCATCAGCGAGTTCAGTTTCAGCCTAGTGGCCAACGCCGGCGAGACTAGGAGCGGGGAGTTCACGGCCTCAAAAGCCGGCAACTTCACCTTCTTCTGCAATGTCTTCTGCGGAGATGGACACCGGAACATGAAAGGCGTGCTGGTCGTAACGCCCTGAGAGGCAAATCCCCAGGGCCCGTTGGGGAAACGCAAAAACGGGCCTCATCTTTTATTATTTGGTGCGCAAATTAGGCGAACCGGCCTCTCGTCGAAGCGAAATGGCTGGAAAGAGCTGCAAAACGAGCTTTATCCAAAAAGGTCAATCCGTATGCCGTCAGAATCAATCATCATCAAGGGCGCGCGCGAGCACAATCTCAAGAGCATCAATCTCGAGATTCCCCGCGGCCGCCTCACTGTCTTCACCGGCATCTCGGGCTCGGGCAAGAGCACGCTTGCGTTTGACACCATTTACGCTGAAGGACAGAGACGCTACGTGGAATCGCTCTCCGCCTATGCGCGCCAGTTTTTGGGGCTTATGGGCAAGCCGGACGTGGATTCGATTGAGGGCCTCTCGCCGGCCATCTCGATTGAGCAGAAGGCCGGCAGCAAGAACCCCCGCTCAACCGTTGGCACCATCACAGAAATTTACGATTACATGCGGCTGCTGTGGGCGCGCATCGGGACGCCATACTGCCCCAACTGCCATATTCCGATTGCCAGCCAGAGCATGGACTCCATCATCGACCAAATCATGTCGGCGGGCGGCGGCGCCGATGCCACCATATTCGCGCCCCTGATTCGGGGGCAGAAGGGCACTTTTGAGAAGCTCGTCGAGGAGCAGGGGCGCCTCGGCTTCACGCGCGTGCGAATTGACGAGCAGATGCACATCATAGACAGGTATGAGCCCGGACAGCTTGACAAAAACAAGAAGCATGACGTTGACCTTCTTGTCGACCGGGTGAAGACAAAGAAAGAGGAGCGCGACCGGCTCGCCGAGGCGGTGCAGGGGGCGGCCGAGCGCGCCGAGGGGCTCATCAAGGCCGAGATTGGCGGCAAGGTGACGCTGTTCTCGCAAAAGAACGCCTGCTCCCAGTGCGGCTTCTCGTTCACCGAGATACAGCCGAGGCTCTTCTCTTTCAACTCGCCTTTCGGCGCCTGCCCAGAATGCCATGGATTGGGCGTCAAGATGTATCCCGACCCCGACCTGGTGGTGCCTGACAAAACCAAGAGCATCATGGACGGCGCCATCGCGCCGTGGAACACGCGCTTTTTGTCTTTCCGCCTGCAGCAGCTGGCGGCCGTGGCCAAGCAGTATGGATTTGATTTGACCGTGCCGTTCAGCAAATTGAGCAAAAAGCACCAGGAAATCATCCTGCGCGGCAGCGGCGAGGAAAAGATTGACTACAAGTTCGAGAGCAAGAGCGGGGAGTCGGTCTGGACCAGCACCGGCACTTTCGAGGGCGCGCTGCCGAATTTGTGGCGCACCTACATGGAGACGGATTCGGCCTCTCGGCGCGAGGATATGGAGAGGTATATGAGCGAAGAAGTGTGCCCGGCCTGCCACGGGAAGCGTCTCAAGGCCGAGGCGCTCTCGGTTTTCATCCAGAACAAGTCCATTATTGACGTCACATCCATGTCAATCAGCGAGACGTACGGGTTCTTCTCGGAACTCAAGCTCAAGCCGGCCGAGAATTACATCGCCAAGCCCGTTCTGAAAGAAGTGCGCAACCGGCTCGACTTTCTGATTAATGTGGGGCTCACTTACCTGACTCTTGAACGGGGGAGCGGCTCGCTCTCTGGCGGGGAGGGCCAGAGGATAAGGCTGGCCACGCAAATCGGGGCGAACCTGACCGGCGTGCTGTACGTGCTGGACGAGCCGTCGATTGGCCTGCACCAGCGCGACAATTCGAAACTGCTTTCCACCCTGAAGGCGCTGCGGGACCTTGGGAACACATTGATTGTGGTGGAGCATGACGAGGACACCATGCGCGCTGCGGATTATCTTGTGGATGTCGGGCCGGGTGCGGGAGTGCATGGCGGCGAAGTGGTGGCGGCCGGAGAGCTGTCCGACATCATGGGCTGCAAGAGGTCGCTGACCGGGGCTTATTTGCGGGGGGAGAGGAAAATCCCCTTGCCTGCGCGCCGGCGCGCGCCCAAGGGATGGCTGGTGCTGCGCAATTGCAAACACAACAACCTTTCAAACATCACGGTGCGCTTCCCCTTGGGCTGCTTTGTGGGCATCACCGGCGTGTCCGGCTCGGGCAAGTCGTCGCTGATATCTGAGACGCTTTATCCGGCCCTGCGCATGCGCTTTGGAACAGCCAGAGTCAATGTTGGCTCGCATGAATCTCTCGAAGGGCTCGAGCAGATTGACGGCGTCATCGACATAGACCAGTCGCCCATCGGCCGCACGCCCCGCTCCAACCCCATCCCATACATCGGCGCGTTTACACCCATTCGCGAGCTCTTCTCCAAGCTGTCAATATCGCGCTCGCGCGGCTGGCAGCCGGGCCGCTTCTCGTTCAACGTGCCGGGCGGGCGGTGCATGAACTGCGAGGGCGACGGGCTCATTCGCATCGAGATGCACTTTTTGCCCGATGTTTATGTGCCGTGCGATGAATGCAAGGGGAAAAGATATGACAAGGAAACGCTAAGCGTGAGATACAAGAACAAGAATATTGCAGACGTGCTGGACATGACGGTCGAAGAGGCGCTCTCGTTCTTCGCCAACATCCCCACCATCCAAAACAAGCTGCAGACGCTCTATGACGTTGGCTTGGG
>CAYIMK010000143.1:0-3164 GCA_964364595.1 Microcaldota archaeon
CCCGCCGCAGTGGTATTGGGGGCTCTATCATTTCGCCGACGGCAGCTTCGCCACCTACATGCTGGCATATGCAGGCCGGGCGGCGCTGGCCAACAACATGTGGGGAGAACCGGAATTGCGCTCGCCCACTTTGAGCATCAGGCAGGACATTCTAGTTTATCACGCCCCGACCGGACAGGTGTATGAGGGCAACCGGCTATCGGTGAAGCCGGGCCGGGCGGCGGCCAAAGAATGCTGGAAGCACACGTTTTCTGGCGGAGGCGCAAATTTCAGTGTGAGCGGAGAGGCGGAAGGTTATGCGCACGCCTGCTGGACTTTCAAGAAGAACATCGGCATCGTGCCGCTCCGCTCCACCTTCAAGTACAACGAGTATCCGGCAGTGCTGAAACGGCTGGAGATTATTCCAATGGGCAAAGGCAAAAAAAGCATCGTGCTTCAGAACGGCGTAGGCAATATGGAGAACTCGTGGGGATTCTTGATTTAGGCATGAGGATTTGGATTTAGGCAGGATATTATTGATTTATGGGGGCGCAGCGTCATGATAACAAGAAAGAACCTTTTGCAGCTCGCGTGGGACCGCTTCGAGCCGACCGGCAAGACGCGGCAGGTCATCTCGCGCATCCGCGCCGTCGGCCGGCTGTTCAAGACCAAGCATTACGCCGACCCGGACGAGCTGTTTTTCACGTTCGAAGACCTGCCTCTGATGGGCAAGGAATACTGGTTCCTCTACTTTTTAGTGCCGGGCACAAAGCAGCAGACGGTGCTGACGTTCGGCCGGGCGGATGACGGGGTGAGGGTCAACCAGACATCTGTGGACAAGGCAGGGGAGAGAGAAAGCGACAGCTGGATGAGCGAAGAAGGCCCGACCGCCAAAAAATCACTTCCGTGCGCGGCAGTGTGCTGGATGCATGACCGGCAAAAAAAGGTTCTCATTGATTCGCATGCGCAGGTGACGCTGGAGAGAGCGGGAGGAAAAGGAGTGGACGCGCCGGTGGGAAGGGGAAACACGGCACGGCGGCCGGGAGGCCTCGAAATCAACCGCCTCGTCGCTTCCAGCGGCCCGAAACACCGTGTTGTTGTTGAGGGGAAATATCCGGAATACGACATACGCCTTGTCGATGACGGCAAAACCATATTCTCGGCTCATGCCCATCCTCCGAAAGCAGGGATGCCATATGAAATCGTCAACCTGATGCGCACCCCCATCGTCAGCCGCTTCGGCGCGGTGATGGTGAACTATTATTTCGAGTTCGAGGGCAGGATGAACTCGAAGCCGCTGGCGGGAAAAGCTTATCTTCAAAAGGTGGTGGCAGTCATGCCGCTGGCGCCATGGAACTGGGTGCGCCTCGAATTCGCGGGCGGCGCAACGTTCGATTTCTTCGCCGCCAAGCCGCTGGGCAACGGCAAGAGGGAGCTGCATTTCGCGTGCAACGACTTCTTGGAAATAAACGGCCGCAGAATCAAGACAGGTCAGCTCACGCTCTCAAGCTGGCTGAACGGAGACAAGCGCCGCTGGCTGCTCGCCGGCAAGGACTTCTATTTGGCCATGGAGAGCTTCGCCATGCAGCCGTTCGTCATGAAGCAGAAGATGACGTTCCGCTATGACGAATACCTTGTGGTGGTGCGCGACTTCGCGATGAAGGCGGAGGGCAAGACCTACTGCCTGGATAAGTTGGGGGCGGGCAGCGGGATTGTGGAAGAAGCGAGCGGGTACCTGATTTGAAAACTATTTTTGTCCGGTGGTCTGCTCTATGGAGAGGCCGTCCATCAACTCGGTTGGCATCTGAATCAGGTTAATCTTTCCCATCTTCCGCACGTTCACGACCCCGCGCCGGCGCAGGCGCTCGATAAGGCGGTGCGCCCTGACCTTGCCCATTCCGTCCAGCGCTGCGACCTCGGCCTGGTAAATCGTCCCTTTGCGCTCCAGAATAAGACGGACCGCCTCCCGCTCGTCCTCGCTGAGGAATTTGAGGAGGAGATTGGCGTTCCACCGCACTTCGGCCTTCTTCTTGTCCAGCATCCCGCTCAGGAGGTAGAAGGAACCGGCGCCGACCGCCAGCCCCAGCGCCGCGATCGTCACTACGAATTCGACATGGTAATTGATGAACGGCCCAAGAAGCGGCGATATCTGCAGACGCTCGGCGGTCAGGTGATAGCTGAATATCACGGTGAGCACGAGGAAGACGAAACCCGACAGCAGGAAGATGAGGAGGAGCGCGCTCCGTCTGGACTCCCGTGGCAATATGTCCAGAATCCTCTCCACCAGCATTTTTCTCCCGTTGTTGGCCATGGTTTCACGCACCCATAAGTATGGTTACATCCATATGAAACTATCAGACAGATGAAATCAATATCATATACGGATGACATGACAAGAAATAATAACCTATGTTTGGGTGATATGATGAGTGATGAATCGAAAATGAGCGATGAAGCTGGCAGCGGAAAAGTCCATCAAACCGGCGGAGGCGGGCATGCCAGCGCGGCGCCGGACAAGGGCGGGAATTCTGCCGGCATGCCCGACCACTATGCGCTGACGATAGCCATCATGTTCGCGTGCCTTATCCTGTCGGCTTCGATTTATTTCTCGGTTTCCTCCCTGTCGGCCGCGCTGGCCGGCATCAGCATTGTAATCCCGTCCCAGAATCTGGCGGCAGCGGCCGGTCAGCCCACGGCGGCTGCGCTGGCTGCCGGCCCCGCACAGGCCCCTGTGCCATCAGCGGCAGGTTGCGGCATACCCTCCGCCCAGGCCCCATCTGCGGGCGGTTTGCCAGCCGGCTCCCCGGCGGGAGCTGTGGCCAACATTGACGTGAGCGGCCGGCCCGTGCGCGGAAATCTGGATGCAAAGGTGACCATTGTGGAGTTCTCGGACTTCGAGTGCCCGTTCAGCCAGCGTGCCGAGCCGACCGTGCGCCAGGTCATGAATGAATATTCAGGCAAGATCAGGCTTGTCTACATGCATTTCCCGCTCTCTTTCCATCCCAATGCGCAGAAGGCGGCCGAGGCGTCGGAATGCGCTAATGACCAGGGCAAGTCCTGGGAATACAATGACAGGCTGTTTGACACCGCGCAGCTTGGCGCGGCCAGCCTCAAGCAGCACGCAGCCAGCCTTGGCCTGGACACGGCCAGGTTCAACCAGTGCCTGGACAGCGGCGCCAACGCGG
>CAYIMK010000144.1:0-3142 GCA_964364595.1 Microcaldota archaeon
TCTGAAGGCAGATGAAATTTCTGCATATGCCCATTCGGGCCGATGGAAAGGCAAGGCGGCCGCCGTAAATGTTGAGGAGAAGCCGGTGCAGGGCTGGATTGAGAAAAAGGGGGGCGAGCAGGGAGCTGTTATCGGTCTTCCCCTCAAAAGAATTCAAAAAGAATTGAGGAAGTGTTGTGATGAAAGCCGCTAAGCACGCTATTCGCTTTTCCGAACTCGACCTTGTGCGGGGCATCGGCATACTGCTTGTTGTCGTTTATCACATCTTTTTCGACTTGACCTACTTCGGATTTGGAAACTGGACAGCTAATCCGGTTGTTTGGGCAATCGGCCGGCTGGCGGCCTTTCTGCTGATTGGAGTGGCTGGAGTGTCGCTGTCCGTCAGCGCCAAAAGATGGGAAGGAAAGAACGGGGCCGCTTGGCACCATGCCAAGCGCGTGCTGGTTCTGGCTGGAGTTGCGCTCCTCATCACTTTAGCCACATGGATTTACCCGCACAATGGTTTCATCTTCTTTGGCATCATCCATTTTCTTGCTCTTGCGAGCTTGGTTGGATTTTTGCTGGGCCGCTCGCGCACGGCGGTTGCCCTGCTCGTCATCTTGAGCGTGCCGGCATGGCTTTGGCTGCAAACGCAGAATACGAATGACGTGCTCCTCTCCATTCTTGGCGGGAGAACCGGCATCTATACTCTTGACCTCTATGCGTTCTTCCCCTGGATTGGCTTGTTCTGCGCGGGGATGCTGATAGGGGATAGGATGTACGCAAAAGAAGGGCGGAGAATCAGGTTCAGCCCACCGACCAATTGGATTTTGGAATTGATGGGGCAAAATTCGCTGGCGTTTTATCTGCTGCACCAGCTGGCAATAATCGGAATTTTGATGGTCTTGGGAATCAGGGCTTAGAGGCCGGCTTTGCGGCATCGCCTTCCATCTTGCCGCCGATTTCATTGGCACCGCCGTAGAAGGTGAGAGAGACCATAGGAGCAGCTTTGGGTCCGTAAATAATTTTGCTGAAACTCCCTTTTCATATTTCGCTCGGCAGCAGCCCGAATGAGAAAGTCATCCTCGCCCTCGTCCAGCTTCATCAGCCGCACAGTTTTTATGTTTCTGGCGCGAAGAGACCGTCATGCCGAAATTCTCGGAGCAAATCATCAAGATTAGGAGCATGACGCTGGACACCAATGTCATCAGCGACCTTCTGGCGCTGGTTTCAGTCTACGGGCCAAAACTCAGGGCAAAAGAGGGAATCCCATCATCCGAACTCCCGTATTACGAGCGCTGCGTGGCATCCAAGCATGCCATGTTCATCATGCTGGATTTCGATGTCGAGCGGGTGGGGCTCAAAACAGTCTACCGCGAGCTTCTGCAAAGGCCGCCGCTCCACATGATATACCGCGGGATGTTCCCGTATGAGGCAAAAATTGAGCGGCGGGCCAAATCGCTGGCTGAGAAATACGCTTCCATATTCTCGATTCCCCCAACAGATGCGGCGATTGTGGCGCTTTGCGCCACCAACGGCATCGATATCCTGCTCACCTGGAATCAGGACCACCTGCTTCGCACCGGCGCGCTTGAGAAGATAACCCGCGTGAACTCCGGGGCCGGGCTTCCTACTCCGGCCATAATAACCCCGAAAGATTTTCTGGACCGGCTGATGCTGGTGGGTAAAAAGCTTGCGCTCAGTCCGCGTCCAGTTCTTCCAGTATACCGCGTGGCCCCTTACCTTTCCAGGTCTTCTCCCTGAGCTTCTGGCCGACTTCGGAGGGCTTGCATTTCAGGTCCTTGAGAAGCTCCTTGTATGCCTTGATGGAATTATCGTTGTTGATCAGCTTCATGAATTCCTTCGTTTTTCCGTTGAACTCATGCATGGTCGGAAAAATAAGCGCCTCTTCCTTGTGTCCGGCTCGCCCCATCAAAATCCCCTCGTTTCTGATTTGTCCTTCTGCGTATAAAAGCTTCATCCAAGAGCCATTATAAAGAAATTTAGAGCGGCGGGTTGCTTTTAAATTCAACTGTGACTGGCCTTTTTCTCAGTTATGACTGGCATTCTCCGCTTGAGCCGGCGCGGCCCCATCTATCTTCCCGGCCGGCTTGCTACCGTCCGCTTCGGTCTTCTTGCTCCCGCCTTTTCCGCCGTCCCCTTCCATCTTGCCGCCCAATTCGGTGTTTCCGTTCTCCTTTCCGCCGTTTCCGTTTCCATTCTCGCCACTGGGCTCAGGAGTCAAATGCTCCACCGCCACCACCCGCTCGCCCTCGTCCAGCTTCATGAGGCGCACGCCCATGGTGTTGCGGCCCACGATGGAAATGTCTTTCACAGGCATGCGGATGACCTGCCCCTTGGATGAAACGCACAGGATTTCGTCCTCATCAGACACGGTCTTCACCGAAACCACCTGGCCGTTCCTTCCTTCGGTCTTGATGTTGATGATGCCCGAGCCGCCGCGGCCCTGCAGGCGGTATTCCTCCAATGGCGTGCGCTTGCCGTAGCCGTTTTCGCACACAGTAAGAACGGTCGGCCTGTCGCAGAGGCAGAAGCCGATGACTTCGTCCTTCTCGTCAAGCTCGATGCCCTTCACGCCCTGTCCGGCACGCCCAATCTCGCGCACTTCCTCTTCTGCAAAGCGAATCGACTGGCCCATGCCGGAAGCCAGCAGGATTTCGGATTTGCCGTCCGTCTTGCGCACGCGAATCAGTTCGTCTCCGTTCCGCAGAGTGATGGCGATGATGCCGCCCTTGCGGGGGCGCGAGTAATCGGAGAGCGCAGAGCGCTTGACCACGCCCTTTTTTGTGGCCATGAGCAGGAATTCCTTGTTCGAGAACTCGCGGACCGGAATCCAGCAGGAGATTTTCTCCTCCCCGATGTCGAGCAGGTTGACAATCGCCTTGCCCATTGCATAGCGGCCGGCGGCCGGAATGTGGTAGACCTTGAGCCAGTGCACCATGCCGCCCGTGGTGAAGAAGAGAAGGGTGTCGTGCGTGCGCGCAATCAAAATGTCCTTGACGCGGTCCTCCTCTTTTGTTTCGCTGCCCTTGACACCGCGCCCGCCGCGCCGCTGGCTCTTGTATTCGTCCAGCCCCATGCGCTTGATGTAGCCGTCCTTGCTTATCATGACAGCGGCCGGCTCGTCCGGAATCAAGTCCTC
>CAYIMK010000145.1:0-3126 GCA_964364595.1 Microcaldota archaeon
AGCCCGTCCAAGCCTGAAACCCATGCGGGTGTCGCGCTCAATCGCGATGCCTAACCCCTGCACCTCCTGCTCGCGTTTATCCACCACTTCGGCAATCTTGCGCCCGCGCTCCAGCTCGGGGATGTATTTGTTCTTGTAGATACTATCGATTTCCTTGGCATAATCCTTGAGCTTGCTGTTGAGTTTCTCCATCTTCTGCCGCTCCGCCTCGCTCCGGCCGGCCTTCACCTGCTTCTCCATGCACAGCGGACAGGCGGTGCCGCGCGGATAGCCCACCTGATGCGTCGAGCAGTGGGCCTGGTCCATGTAATGGCCGTAGTAGCCGGGCAGCCCGCTCCCCAGCGACATCCATGACTTGGCCCAGTCCTTCATCTGCTCCCCTTTGCGCGCCGGCACCCGTTTTAGGAACGTGTTCTCCTTCTCGGCTTTGAGCGCCTCGCCGCTGCGGCACAGCGGGCAGGCCTGGCCGCCGCGCAGAATAATTCCGTGCTTTGGGCAGGAATAAGTGGAATCGCCAGCCCGTCTCATTTCTCTCTGCATGGCGGCGCTCCGGCGCTTGTCATCCTCGCTCAGCTCGCCGTAATCCCGCTCGATCTGGTGCTCGCTGTTCCACGACTGCTCGCGCGCCCACTTGTTCGAATGGCGGAAGATATGGTAGACGCCCAAGTAGAGGGGCGCCAGCGGGATGACGAAATGCGAGTTCTGGAAAGACCAGGACTGGCGGTCCATCTCCAGCTGAAGCATCTTTGGCAGCAGAGGCGTCTCGCGCCTGTAAGTGTCGCGAAGCGCGTCGCGGAAAAGGTCGCGGCCCATGCCGGACTGCGTCTGATAATCGCCGCCCCCCAAGCCGGTGTTCTGGATGCCGTAGCCCCTCTCCGCGCTGCCGGACGAACTGATGCCTAATTCCAGCTTCTCGAACTGCCGCAGCGGGCTTTCCGCATGCCTTTTCTCCCCCATGCCGAGCGGCCCCTTCCCCACGCCCTCATACATCCGCCCGCCCGAGCCCATCCATGAGCCCGAGATGGTGCGCGCAAGGCGGGGGAAGAGCTGCAGGTTGCCTGCCCTGTCAAGCTCAAGCATGCCCGGCACCCATGCTCCATCAACATTCTTGTGGTACGGGGCCAGCATCTCCCAGGGCCTGTGCGCGCCACCGCTTGCGGATATGTCATATCCTGCGCGGTTCTCCACTCCGTAATAGCCTTGGCGGAAGAACGCGCCCATGCCGGGAATATTCCACACCTTGCGGGTGGTGTCGGCCACATCCTGCGCTTCTCTTATCTGATACTGGAGCATGCGCTTCTCGGTCGGGTCGGTGACGGTGTTCAGCCGGGCGCGCATGGCCTCGATATTCGCTTTTGAATTCTGCTGGAACTCGGCCTTGTCTCTCTGGTCCCACACCATGTATTCCTCGCGGAAAGACATGCCGGGTTTTGTCTGCCGTTTTGCAACGCCCAGGTCCATCCCTGTCACCGCATAGCGGTTGGAGTCTATGGAGCTTAAGCTCTCCGTTGTGCCTGATTTGGCAGTGCCGCTGCCTTTGAAGGTGACCGGCCAGTTGTATGTCTTGCCGTACCAGCTGTTTTCTTCCGTCACATCCCATCCGAACTCGTTTTTGTATTTTGAGGGGGTGAATCCGCGAACAACGGGCTTGACGTTGAGGCGGGTGAGCCAGTCAAACGTCTGGCTCGGCTTGAAAAGCGACTGGAACGCCTCCACCACGCCCTGCTCGTGCGTATTCATGCCCGAAATGCCGCGCTCCGGGTCCACGTGATAGACCGTGGTGTAGCCAGTCATCTTGGTGAAGAAAGTGCGGGTGTGCGCGCCGAAGGCGACTGAAGCCCAGTACGAGGGGCGCGCCAGCACGTTGAGCATCCGGTCGCCCGGATTGAGGCCGTAGCCGGCCCACATCTGCGTCCGCTCTCCGACGAATTGTCCGGTCTGGTAGCCGACCATCATGGCCGGGCCCATGGCATAGCCGCCGCCGGCTGCGATGCGCGGGTCACGCATGTTGGTCTGCTCGGCAACGTTGTAAAACGGCAGCCACAAATCGCCAACTCTCTTGAGCTGGCGGTCAACGTAATTGTTGTTCTTCTGGTAATCGCGCGCGTCTTTCTCGTATTTCTGCACATCCTGCATCTGGCTGGCGATTCTGGTGCGCAACCGGGCCAGTTCCAGCTGCTGGTCCGGTGTGAGATGCGTCTGCTTGAGCAGCTCAAGCTGCTCGCCTCTAAGCCTGCCCAGTTCCTTCTTGGCCTCGAGCGATTTTTTCACCTCGTCCGAGTAGAATTCAGTGCCGTGTATGTCCTTGGCGAAGCTCTGCATCACCACGCGGGCATATGCCTGCGAGGCATACCACTGGTGCAGCCGCTCGTCTGTCTCGGTCACGCCGCCGCGCATCACGCGCTCGAGGAATTGCGTAGTCCGGCTTCCCATGCGCGTCTGCCACGTCTGGGTCGGGTCGTCCTTGAGCGAGGAGCGGGTGGTCATGCGCACGTGCTCGAAAAGCATGTTCTCGATTTTGCGGATGTTGGCAAGATTCTGCTCGCGGCTCAATTCGCGGCCAGAGACGCGGGCCTCGGCCATGCCGCCCGCCGCCTGCAAACTTTGCAGCAGCCGCCTCTTCTCGTCCTCGGTGCGAGCGCGGGTGAGGTTCGCCATGCCATAAGCCGGGCTGGTGAATTCGGCCCATGCGCCCTGCAGCTGCTGCGAGAGGATGCGCGTCTCGCGGTCCATGGGCGAGCCGGGCTTGAAGCTCTTTTCATCGCGGGTGCGGAAGAGGAGCGAGAGGTTGATGGGGCGGTCGGCGTAATCGGACATGAGAAGCGAGTAGGCGCTGTGCGCGTAGACAGGCCTTCCATCGTTGACTAATTTGCCGTCCCTGCCGGCAACCGTGCGGGCGTTTGTCTCGGTCTGCACCCCATAATCCAGCCGCTCGCCGTCGCGCTTGAGGAAGGCCCCGACTATGCGGCCCCCGTCGTCGCGGTAGACTCCGGAAGGGAGCGGTTTGAGAACCCGCTCGCCCCCAGTTGGAGGACCTGCACATCCCGCCCGGTCAGCGTCTGGTACGCATCAATCGGGCTCGAGCGCGCCTTCCTGCGGAACTCCTCGAGCTTGCTCTCGGAAAGC
>CAYIMK010000146.1:0-3124 GCA_964364595.1 Microcaldota archaeon
CTTTGAAGCTCGGTTCCGCTCCCAAGGAGCGAACCCGTCCCTCCGCCGTCCCCATCCGCTCCACAGGCCCGATATGCGCATCCCGCCCCGCACGTCTTTATGCCGGTGTTGTAGCGCAATATCTGCCGCGTGCCGTAATCGCAGTCATTGCTTCCATGGTCATTTCCGGTCTCTTTCAGGCATGCATAACCAGCATAAACGCGGTCGTTCACGTACTTGACCAGTGAAACTCCCGAAGCCTTGGTATAACTCTTGACATATCCTTCCGTGTATTTGAGCTTGATTCCGTAGTAGTTGTATGTGGCCAGCCAGGCGGCATACCAATCCAGCTCGTCGAACGAGATTTCCTGCTGCAGGTCCTTGCTGTCGAGCCACATCTTCTCCATGTCGGCGCGCGCTGCCACATATGATGGTTTGAACACGTTGGAGCCGCAGCAGGCGCTGGCTGCAGGGTCGAACGGGTTGTAGGCCGCCGCGCCGCAGTCATTGGTGAATGTGCCGCCGCCATACTCGCCAACGCCGTCAATGCAGCCCATCAGGCCCATGCCGCAGGCCACGGTGCCGACGTTATCGATGCCGCTGGCCTTGGAGCTTAACACGCCCTCGTCGCAATATGCTGAGACGGATTTCGAAATTACGTCCGCGGTCTTGTATGGCGGGGAATTCGAGCCGCGCCTGAAGCAATTGTCATTGTAGCCGACCTTGGCCAGTTTGCAGGCCGGCGCCGTAGCGCCCCAATCCAGGCCGCTGCCCAAGCTGGCCTCCTGCACCGCTATCGCGCGCATAAAGACAGAGTCCAAATCATGGGTGCTGAACGCCGTATCCATCTCCCCGTATTGCGTGCATGCGTTCTGGGGGAAGTAGTGCGGGACCGTTGTGCCGAAGGCGCAGAACGCCTTTGGCATGGGCACGGTTGAGAGGCATCCCCCGCCGCCGCAGGAAAGGGCCGCAATCCGCCGCTTGTCGTCGATGTTCTGCGAGACGGTGAGGTTGTATGCGCTCCCCGTGGCTCCGGAGAGCACCTGAGCGCGCGAATACATCTTGGTCGTCTCGAATGCCGAGCAGAGGGCGCTCTTGCCGTTTGTGGAGAATATCAGCGGCTGCTGCGTGCTCTGCGCCACAAGCGGCCGCTCGTAAATCTTGATGAGCGCGCCGTCAGGACGGGCGGAATAGGGCCTGTTGTCATCGCCCCTGAACAATATTTCATCGCTGCCGGCCGCCTCCACCACGGAAACTTTGATGTGGTGGCGGTTGTCGGACGAATCCAGCTTCGCGCCGGCCACCACCTCAGCCATCATCTTGTTGGCGCGCCAGAGCGGCGCGCGGTTTGTGTAGTAATATTCGCAAGCCGAGAACCACGTATAAGCAGCCGCTGGATGGAATTGGCCGTTCGTGCGCACGAAGCCCGTCTGCGAGGGCAGCGCCCAGAGCGCCACGCCCGTGCCGTTGTATCTGGCCGCGTACACGACTCCGTCGCCTCCCAAAAATACTGCTTGGCTGCCGTCGCTGCGGTCAGGCAGATAGCGGTCCACCACCACGTGCCACGTGCCGTCGCTCGAGTCGATTGTCACGTCGCCGGATTTTTTCACATTGCGAATCAAGTCGAGGCTGGCAAGCGTGGAATTGAAGGCGAAACTTTGGGCCCCGTAGGGCAGCGGCGCGCCGTCCGGATTGTCGCTGAAGCGGTAAGGCGCCATTCCAATCACGCCCGATGACACCAGCGCGGGTATGTTGGTGACCAGTGTGCTGTAAGTGTTCTGCACATCCGCATCGGTGAAATTGCCGCAGCCCGGAGTGGCTGTCGGCCCGGGCGCAATTCCGACCGCGTACCACACGCTCGGCTTGTAATAGCGCGAGAGTGCCGCGCGCGAATGGCCGAGGGCCGTGCCGATGGCGGCGTCTGAAGTGCAGCTCGTGAGGTTGGGGTCTGCGTTGGCGTCAAATCCGACTCCAATCAGGTCGATTGAGCGGTAGAGGTCTATGCGCGCCGTCCATGCAGAACTGCCGGCATAGGCCGCCTGGCAGGCATCGGGCCGCGGCAAGCTGGAATTGTCGTTGAGGAAATAGTCCAGCGCGCACATGTCAGGCCTGCCTGCCGCATCTGTCTTGATTTTGAGCGCCAGAACCGACAGGCACTTGGGGCATTGCGAGCGGATGGTGCGTATTTGGTTTGCCACCTGGTCCAGTTTTCCGAAGTCCAGTTGCCGGGGCACGCCCGGCGCGGCGGGCAGGTAAGGGTCCAGCATTGCCTCGGTGGTCACCATGATCGGGCCGTCCACCTTCGGGGCGGCGGACGGAGCGTTGAGCCCGCGCACCACGGAAGCGTATTCCGGCGTGTCGATGAATTTGCCCCCCGAATACCAGACAATCACCGGCATCTGGTCTTTTTGCAAATAGCACGAGAGCGTGCCGGGCAGCACCGGCATCTTGTCAACTTTGCCGCTTGTCTGGTTCGGCACCACCCAGATGACGGGCATCTTGAGCTGCCCGTCGCAGTAGCGCTGGGCTGCCGCATATTCAGACGGGCCCGAGCCCTGCCCGAGCATGAAGAAGCGCGGCGCGCACAGCCTGCCCACGCCGTTTATCTTGCAGTCCGAATCGGCCTTGTCCTCAAGGTATTTTGTGATGGTGCTATTGTACATGGTCGCATTGCAGGCCTGGAACTTGCACTGTGCCGAGAGGAGCGTGACGTTGATGTCGCGCAGGCGGAAGAGGTTGAGCGCCTGTGCGGTGAACGACGGCTTGTCCACCGCGCAGACCATGCAGGTGCAGGGCACGGTCTTGTTGACCGGCTCGCACAAGCTGGTGTTCACGTAGCGGCTGAAGTTGTAGACCGGCGCGCGGTCGAGGTCGACCGAGAACTTGTCCTGCGAGTCGATGGACTGTATGCAGCCGCCGAAAAACAGGGCGGGCAGAAGCATCACTGCGGCCACGAGAAGAACGTATTTGGCGGTTCCCACGCCCCACTAACGCTGACTGGTATAAAAAAGGTGATTGTAGCCCGCCTGCCAAACAAAAGATAAGACAGAAAAACAAAATTGGCCGGCTCGAGCCAACCAACGGCCCCACAGGGCCGTCCCTCAAGGCCCGAGGCCTTGGGGGCACCATCGGCGCAACGGCGCCG
>CAYIMK010000147.1:0-3103 GCA_964364595.1 Microcaldota archaeon
CATATCGGCCAAATGCCCGGCCAGCCAGTTTACCCCTTCAACAACAAGACCATCAGCAAGAAGGATGGGCCGTTTCAGGAGAATGACTGGCCGGGGCTGAAGAAGGACGGGCGGAGGCCGACGGACGGGATATTGGATTTCCGCATGAAGGCCATCCAGAATTTCGCCATGGCCGCCAATCCCTGGTTCGGGCTGGTAAAAGCGGGCAAGCCGCTCACCGAACCCGTGCCGCCCTCCATCACCGAACCGCTGCGGAACTGGCTTGGCGCATTGTGCGACTCGCCCCAGATACTGCATCACGTGCGGGGGCACCCATTCGATGGCGAGTTCAAGTTCCGGGCATATGCGCCGGGCATCATGCGCGCAATGGAAAAAACTCCCGGGGAGCGCGAGGCGGCTGCGGCCAAGGCACAGCGCGAGCCGGCGCCCGGGGAGATTGAAATAGTGAAATCGGTGATATTCGCCATTTACTGCGACCGCTACATCTACCGGCTCAACGATTTGGAGGACAGGATTTCCAGGCATCCGTACTATCAGGCCCGCCGCAAAAATCCTGCGCCGGAAACTGCCGAACTGATTTATTTCATCAGCGGCGCGCTGCGGCTGCACGCCATGCTCATGGACGGGACGGAGATGCGCTCGTTTGCGAATTGGCTGAAGCGGGCCGAGAAGATGCTCGAGGACATTTACGCGTACGGGGAGGAGCAGGCCCGCGCATCGCTCCACGCGGCGCGCGCGAAGAAGGGGCTGGTCGTGCATTAGTTTCGCCGGGTGCCCAGTTTATCCGATGTTTTTGTCATCGGTCGGCACGCGGTTTGAGATGCCCCAGTCGGACATGGCGGCTTTGTATGCGCTGCCGTAGCGGCCCATAATCTGCTCTTCAACGGGCTTGCCGCGCTCAATCGCCAGCTTCACATGCTTTTCCTCAATAAGCGGAGCCGAATCAGAAACGGCCCAGTCGCCGGCCATCTTCAAAATGCCCGAGAGCGAGCGCAGGCGGAGCGTGAGGCCGGAAGAATGGTCCACCGACTTGGCGCGCCGGCGGGCCTCGCCCACCAGCGCCTCCACCGCAGCGCTGCTGGCGTGCGGGATGCGGCTGTCGCGCCGCACTTCCTGCGCCACGAACTGGGCCAGCTTCTGCTGGTTGGACTCTGTGTCCGGCATCACGGTGTTGATGAGCAGCTCGTAGCCGTTGCCGCCGATGCGCGAGCGCAGGGGGGAGAGGATTTTGCGAAGGTCTGAAGTGTTTACCGCCGCGACGAGGATGAACTCGCAGGGCACCGAATCCACGCGCACCGACGCCCCGGTGGACGACGCATTTCTTCCGGTGATTGGGAATTTTCTCTCCTGCATGGCGGTGAGCAGGTGGCGCTGCAGGCGGCCCAGTGCGACCAGCTCGTCCACGAACAGCACGCCCTCGTGCGCCTCGTGCACGCTGCCGGCCACCACGCGCGAATAGGGGGGCGTGCCGATTTGGTAATGCCCTCCGTAGGGGTCGTGGCGCACGTCGCCCAATAATTCTGTTTCGGACGCGCCGGTCGCCTGCACGAACGTGGGGCGGTCCAGAGTAAGAAGGATGTTTCGCGGCAGCTGCGTGTCCGAGCGGTCGAGTTTCGACAATTCTTTGGAGTCCAGCGCGCGCACCATGCGGTCGTCGAAGCGCTCGAACACCACCAGCTCCTCGCGGCCCGCCATTATGCGGGTGGTGGACACCGAATCCTCGCGCTCGGGCGCGCCAAGGCCGACCACCAAATCGTCGAACGGGCCTGCGCCGCCGCGGAATTTCTCGGCCCCGCACGGGCATAGCTGGGCCTCGGGCGAGGAGTAGCGGTTGCAGGAATGGCAGCGATAGCCGAGGCGCTCGGTCACGAAGGGGGGCGCCTGCTCTACCGGCATGGTCAGGCCTGCCGGCGGCCGGCCGCGGCCCTGCTCCTCAATCTGGGCCCGGGTGCGCACTTCCAAAAAAGGCCGCTCGGGTTTCGCAGGATTGTGCAATACCGACACTTCCTGCGTTGGCTTGGACAAAAGTGAGGAGATGGCCTGCGCCACCATGGACTTGCCGGTGCCGGGAGGGCCTACGAGCAGAAGATGGCGGCGCTGTTTCGCAATTACGCGGGCGAGGCGCACGGCCTCCTCCTGTCCTATGACCTGCTCGAGCAGGCTGGAGGGCACTTTCACGGACGAGGTGTCGTCGAAATCGAATGGGGAAGGCATGAGATGGGATGGGAGATTGGAGAATATAAGCAGAACTGGCACCGGGCAGGACGCCAAAAACTCAAATCACATGATGCCGTTTATATGCATATACGCCCAAGAATAGAAGCAGGCATGATAAGCACCAACACTCAGCCCCGGCCCCGGGGCAGGCGGGCTGAGAATGAGGGGCGAATGGTATGATGAAAAATCCGTGGCCTAATCCAAAGGCTAAACAGGCCGTCAACGAGCGCTTCTGGCCGCATCTGTTCAGGAAGGACCTGGAGCACCGCATCACGCAGGCCAAAAATGAGGGCAGGAATGTCCAGCTGGGCGAGATGACCGTCCGCATAGGCGCCGGGGTCAATTCGTCCATCAAAGCTGGCCGTTATGACAAGACATTGAAGCTGGTGGACGCGCTGACGAGCGACCCTTCCGCCCACCTGCTCTTCGCCCATCCCGAAGTGGGGGAGCAGGTGACAGAGGGGCTGCTCAAAGCATGCGTGGTTGGGGTCACGTACAGTGGATTCGGCAGGCTGGAGGCGAAGAACCTGGTCGCAAAGTCCATCTGGCTGCTGCAACAGGGAGGCAAAGGCGAATATGTTCTAAATTTGGCCCGTGAGAATTCGGAAAAACCCCACATCGTGCCGGCCGCCATGATTGCGATGGCCCAAAACAATGATTGGGAGGCAGTCCGACAGCTGCTGAAGAACGACAACATCCAGGACGGGCACCTCGAACTGGGCCGGCAGCTGCTGGCCTCAAGGACGAAATGAGCGGCGCCCCGCTGTTGCTTGCATTTGACTAGGGCGGTGGCAAATACAACCAAAAAAGAACGGGCGGGTGCCCGGGCACCGGGTCCGTAAATAATTTTGCTGAAACTCCTTTTCCATATTCCGCTCGGCAGCAG
>CAYIMK010000148.1:0-3053 GCA_964364595.1 Microcaldota archaeon
GGGCTAGAGGGGCGGCTGTCAGCGGGAGCGAGCGAGGAGTTATTCACCAAAGCAGACCTGCTTTCCGGTCCCTTTTTCGCACTTCTACAGCATCTTGGTCTGGTTGTCGCCCGACGTGGCCTTGTTCAATTTATCCAAAAATTCGCCCACCATGCCTGCCGGAATTGTGATAACTCCCATCAGACTTCCGTCCGAGCCCCATTCCTCGCGCTCCATGTGCTGGCTCTTGAGAAGCCCGAACGCGCGGTGTGCGTGAATGGCAGGAACCTTGATGGCGATGCGCCTCTTCTCCATCTTGATGGGCAGCTCAAGGCGCAATGCCGAAATAACCTTGTCCATCTGCGCGGCTGCGTCCTGCATCGGGTCGATGTCGAGGCGCACCTTGTCCATTGCCGTCTCGATGCGGAGAAGAGGATGGGGCGCGCCTGTGCGCGGGTCGGTCGCCTCGCGCGCGATGAGTTGCGCAATCTGCTTTCTCTTCTGCTCCATCATCTTGTGCTTCTGGTCGGTGGTGAGGGCCAATTCGCCTTCCTTCAAAATCTTCTCGGCGATGACGAAAACGTCCTGCGTGCCGAACGCTTTCTGCAACTCGGATGCCTTTGGCCTGTCGCTTTTTTTCGCGTCAGTGAAAATCTCCTCTACGGCCAAAATATTGTTTATTTCTTTTTTCTGGCCCGTCTTGTAAAGAAGCGCCGCATCTGGGTCGACGAGGATTTCGAACGTGACGCCCTGCACCTTGATGTGCGCGGTCATGGCTTTGTCGAGCGAGACCATGGCTTATCACGACCCGAAGCCGCCGGCCGTCTCATTGATGATTCGGCCTGTCGGGAGCACGAAGTCCTGCGTAGACGCCATGTTCACGTGCAAGCCAGCTTCGCGCTCGATGCCGGTGTTGGAATACACGAGGGCTCCCGTCTTGGGCATGTAGCAGTAGGTCCCGGCATAAGTCGTGAATCTCAGCTTGAAGCAGGTTGTCTGGGTCATCATCATTTTTCTGGATTCGGCCTTTTTCACCTCAATCACGGTGTTTCTCTTCAGCTCCGCCAGAAGGCCGTAGTCCGCGCCGAGCGTGACTATGCCCGCCTTCTGATAATAATAGCATATCCAGTCCCCGGTCGTTTCGTCGCAGGCATAATACTGGCCGTTAAGGGCGTATGACCGATAGTTCTCACCGCCTATGTTCCGTGAAAGATGCCACCGGTCCTTGCCGTCATGGGACCAGTTAATCCCGCCCTGGGGCTGGTTGAGGTCGTATTCAACCGTCCATGCGCTTCTGGCCTGAAGCGCGAGCAGATTGGCCAGTTCCGTCTTCGCATCCGCAGCCGGCGCCGCCGCTGGCCCGGAATCGGTAGGTCCAATTGTCCCTGAATCGATGTTCGGCGATGTGGCGGACGCGGGTGCGGCCGGCAGTACGAAGTCGGCATCGGTCGCGGGGGCCGGTGCGCTCAGCGCCTCCATGGTGAGGTTGGTCATGTTCCCGCCGATGGAACTGAAGCGGTGGGCGTAGAGGAGCGCGCCATCAGAAGCGAAGCAGTACTCACTACTCACGGTGCCGGGAATTTCGAGAGAATGGCAGCTGGCCGCCACGCCTGCGATTGTGCGGGGGGCCAGCGATTTGATTTCGGGGTGCTGCGCGAGGTCTGCCTTGATGCTTTGGCCGGGCAGCGAAACTCCGAGAGAGGCGGAATCGCCGTATTTCTGGCAGATCCAGTCCGTCACCTTGGTGCAGCTGTAGCCCGTCCCGTTCAGAAGATACGTGCGTATTTCCATATTCTTGCCGAGCATGAGGTCTATCCTGTATGCATCGGGGTCTTTGGAATAGAATGTGGCATTCATGCGGACCGTGACATTCGAACGAGCGTAAGTTGACCTGCTGACGGTCTGAGATTTCATGTCATACGCTGTCCGGAACGGGCTGGCGAGGTACAAGTCAAGCGACTTCTGGAACTGGCCCGATGCGTCTTGGGGGGATGGCTGGGTTGCATTCCCCAGCGTCTCTAGCGCCGGTTTTTGCTGCCCGCTTCCCTGCGTCAAGAGAACGGCCCCCAAAACAATCGCCACCAGCAGCACAATGCCGGCCAGCAGATACATTTTCGGAATGCCCGGCTTTGCATCGGGGCCGGAAGCGGGCTGGCTGCCCGCCGAATTGAAAGAAGAAGGCATGTCACTCATGCTGCGCGTAGGAATCGTCGGATTCATCTGGGACGAAATGGTCGGAGTCGCGGGCGTGGCTAATGGGGCGGGGAATGAAGCGGCTGGGGCGGGAGACGATATTGGCCGGGCAGGGTATGCGGCGAATGGAGCGGTGTACGAGACCGGTGCGCTTGCGGGCGAGGCCGGGCGGGTGTATGGCGGGATTGACGGCGTTGGAGTCGGGGGTGTCGGATTGGCCTCGGGCGTAATGCTTTCAGGAATCATTTCCTGCAAAACCGGCCCGATCATTTCCGCTTTCCAGCCGGCCGCCAGCAGTTCCTGCTCAATCTGCGAGCGCGCTTTGCCGCTGCTCATCTGCAGCACTATGTACTGCCGGAGCTCTTCCTGCCAGCCCATACATCATCACTTTAGGCCTTGAGGTGCTTCTCAACCTCTTTGGTCGTGAGCACTTCAAACACTTTGGTCTTGGTCGGGCAGATGGCGATTTCCACGTTCATCGCCTCCAGCTTCAAGTCGCCGGATTTGCGCAGCGCTTTTAGCGCGAGCGAGATGCCGGCATCAAGACCGAGCGTTTCCTTGTATTCCTTCTCGAAGAATTCCTCGACCTCTTTGCGGCCCGAGCCGATGGCGCAGGCCTTGTAGCCGGTGAGCGCGCCGGATGGCTCTGCCTCGTAGAGGCGCGGCTTGTCGTCCACGCCTGCAACGAGCAGCGTGACGCCGAAGGGCCGCACGCCGCCGTATTGGGTATATACCTGCATCAAATCGCACAGCTCTTTCGCCATGGCCTCCAGACTCATGCTCTCGGCGTATGCCATGCGGTGGCGCTGCGCCTCGAGGCGCGCGATGTCCACCAATCGGCGCGCGTCGGCGATAAGGCCGGATGCGGTGGCGGCAATATG
>CAYIMK010000149.1:0-3049 GCA_964364595.1 Microcaldota archaeon
GAAGAAGAAACAAGGGGAAAATCTATGAAACTATCGGCAGAGCTGAACAGATACTGTTTTTTTATTGGCCGGTTTCGCGGGCGTATCTGATAAAAGCATCCTCTTCGCCGCCTTCAAAAACTCGTCAGGTCATTCCATTTTTTATTCCCTCGTCTCCATTCTTCTTGTATGAAATTAGCCATCCTCAACCTCGGCTCGCAATACACCCATGTGATTTGGCGCACCTGCCGGGATTTGGGGGTGGAAGCAGTCATACACCAGCCGAATGCGGCTGCGGAAGTGGTGGATTTCTTCGATGGATACATACTCTCTGGCGGGCCGGCTTCGGCACAGGACATGCCCAAGAGTCAGGCGCATAGATTGCTGGAGGCGGTTGGAGGGGGCCAGCTCTCCAAACCTATATTGGGAATTTGCCTCGGCCAGCAGCTCATGGCGCATGTGCTGGGGGGCACCGTGGCGAAGGGCGTCTCGGCCGAATACGGCGTGAGTGAGATTGTGGTGGATGACGCCTCCTCCATACTGGAGGGCATGCCGCCCAGATTCCAGGCATGGGTGTCGCATTTCGATGAAGTGAAGAAAATGCCGGACGGGTTTAGGAGTTTGGCCCATTCTGACACGTGCGAAGTGGAGGCTATGGCGCACGGGAAGCTGCCTCTTTTCGGCGTGCAGTTCCACCCCGAAGTGTGGCACACGCAGGGCGGCGAGAAAATATTGGAAAACTTTTGCAAAAGCGTGAAGAAGGAGCAGAACGTAAGCATTTAGGAGTAGGGTGTGGGCGTTTGGACATCAACGACGCGGGGAAAGAGACCTGCCGCGTGGCGCTGGCAGAAATCGGGGCCAAACTGGAAAAAGACAAGAAGCTGGACCTCTCCATCTTCGACATCGGCCACAGAAACAACATCGGCCTCAGAAAACCCTGATTAGCCCTCAGAAGAACGCCAGCGGGATCAGCTGCTTCTCGGTTATCAGAATCTTCCGCAAATCGAAACCCGCGAGCTGCCGCGCGCTCTTGCCCTCACCGCCGACCTCCACCACCGCCTTCTGCGCCCCTTTGGTGATGACATAATCAGGGCTGCGCTTCATGCCTTTTATGGTAGAAACACGCCAGCCACGGCCAGTTAGTGAGAACACGGCCAGCTCCTCGCGCATGGCGCCGGTATCTGGCTGGACCGAAAGAGCGCCGCATACGGCCGAGCGCAGGTTCGGATGGCAGAACATCAGCTTCGGCTCCCCCCGCACCAGCTTGGAACCGCTCCCGTATGGCCTGACATATCGCAGAATCTTCATGCCTTCCATCAGGGAGACTATCTCGTATATCTTGTTCCGCGAGACGCCGGCATTGCTCCCTAAACTATTCGCGCTGAATTCGCCCAAAGGAGCGGACGCCAGCAGCAGGAGAATCTTTTCCATGGCCACGATATCGGCCCCGGACACCCGGGCGAAGAATACGCTGTCTTCGCGGATGGATTTGAGCATGCTGGGATAGATGCTTCCCAGAGTCTTTTCCCCATGGGTGAGATAGGTCGGAAAACCGCCCCCCGACAGGTAGTGCCCGTGGTATTCGTATGCTTTGGGGAACCGGGCCAGAAAGCGGATGGCTCCGTCCTCGCTCTGCCATCCGTCGCTGGGTTCACGGGAGTCTCCCTGCAGATGGGCGAACTCCCTCAAAGAGAGCGGCCCCGCGTCTATTATGTCGAAGCGCCTCTCAGGCTCGAACGCCAGCGGGGCGCTGGCCGAGAGCACCAGATTGAGGGAAGAGAATTCGTCATAGAGAGCCTTTGCGTCGGCCTTCCAGTTGGGGCAGGTGTGCACCTCGTCAAACAGGAGAGTGGAAAAACCCGCATGAAACAGCCGCTTGCCCAGTGAATAGAGGCTGTGCGCTCTGGCATTGGGGTTGTCCATCGAGACATAGACCGCCTTTTCGCCCCCGAGCTGGAGGAGGGCCGTGGTCTTGCCCACGCCCCTAAAACCGCGCAATACCTTGATGCGCGGCTCTTTCCCCAGGGAGATTTTATCCAGAAGATAGCGCCGGGGCAGGCCGGCTTTCTCTGCCATGAGCGTCTGTGATATTTCCCTGAGGTTGGCCGTATCGATGGTTTCCATTAGCGCATTTGGAGGTCAAAGTATATAAAACTTTCATAAAAGTAAGAAAGAAAATATAGATTGTTTCTAGAAGATAAGAAAGAATTTGAATAATTACATATTCTGCCTTGAAAAAAAGTAAGATTATGTATAAAACGACTTAATATTTGTGATAAATGTATATAAATTTTAAGCCGGCCAGAATCCGCACGGCTGATGGAGCATTTGCAATCCGGGTGTTCAAAAATGAGCATTTAATTGCTTATCATTAACAAAATTGTTAAGAATAAGCAAATATTTATATATTTCCTGCGCGCAGATGAACCCATGTCAACTATGGAAATTGAGCGCAGGATGCGGAATATGCAAAAGGCAGTCTTCACCCTCGATGACATCGCGCTGCTGGCCGGCCAGAAGAAGGGCAGCGCGGCCGTGACTGCGCACCGGCTGGTGAAGAAAGGAGTTCTGGCGCACATCGAGCGAAGGAGATTCTGCCTCGCGGGCGAGGATGCCAAGGCGGTGGCCAGCCAGCTCGTGAGGCCGTCGTACATTTCGTTTCGGTCCGCGCTCTTCTTGCACGGCGGCACGACGCAGATTCCAAGAGAGCTGCAGGTGGCCTGCCTCAAAAACCGCCGCCCGCTTTCCTATGGGGGAGAAAAAATATCGTTCCACCGCCTGCCTGCGCGCGCGCTCGGAGGATTTCAGCCGTTCCGCACTGGCCAGAAGGCATATTTTCTGGCCGACAAGGAGAAGGCGCTGGCCGACTGCATCACACGCCCGTCCCTCTGCCCAATGGACGAGGTGAAGGAAGCCGCCGGCCGGTTTGGAGCCGGGCTGGACCGGGCAAAATGCATGCAGTACATAAAGGCTTATTCCGGGCGACTGGCACGGAAAAGGATGGAAGAGGCGCTGTCGTATGGAGCTTGAGGAATTGCGGGCCGCGGCGGTGCTGAGCAAATTCACCCTG
>CAYIMK010000150.1:0-3035 GCA_964364595.1 Microcaldota archaeon
GGCGGTCCCCGAGCAGCTCTGCCAGCGCTCCAATTCCCTCTTTCTCGATTGTCTGGGCGCCGACAAAAACGGTCTGGCCCTTGTCAAGTATCGGGGTTGGCAATTTTATGCCAACGAACATGCCGACCATATCCCCCTTGGTGTCGCTGCCGATGAGCTTGTCGTGCTCCTGATATTGCTCCACGCCCACGTTGAGCCGGTATTCAGCAGCAGTCTTGTTGCCCGCCTCCTGGTAGAGATGGCGCAAATAGCCCTCGCTGTCCACCTGCACGCCGGCGTTGTTGAGGAAGTCGAGGAAACCGGCGCGCTGCCGGTCGTTGAACTTGAGCCGGTACCAGCCGTCCGCGCAGCGCAGGAATATCTCATGGTCCTCGTTCTGTGTCATGTCGGTGCGCACTCCGGCGGCCTCGGCCGTCTGGTTCTGCTGGAAGTAGTGGGCGTTTGTCATGAGCAGGTTGACTCCGTACAGCTCAACGTCCGAGCTGCCGAAAAGCCGCGAATCCACCCTCTCCAATTGCACCTTGTTGCCGCCTATGTCCGCGCCGGCGGATGCCTGGTTCTTCACCCAGTCGTAGAACGTATTGTAGAGCCTCAAGCCGTCGGTGCCAAGATTGTTGCCCGTCACCTGCGCATGGGTGTTGGTTTCCCCGGCGATGACCTGTTTGTCCTTGTCATATGCGGTCTGCTCCCGCTGTGAATAGCCAACGCCGGCGGCCTGGCCCCAGTCGCGCCCATGCACCGACGCGCCCATGTCCACGTCTCCGCGCCCCGGCGCCCCGCTGCCCTGAAGCCCCGCGCTCAGGCTGGCGATTTGGAAGCTCTCGCCCGCGCCGTATGCTCTGCGGATTTTCTGCATAAGGGCATATAGCGCTGTATTGTATGCGTCATAATCAAGCCGCAGGCCAAGAGGGGGCGGCGACCAGTAGGCGTCGGCGATGTAAACATATGGCCGGCTTTGGAAGAAGCGCTCCTGCTGCATCAGGTTGTAGTCCCGCGTCATGCGCAGGTCGTCGCCCACTGGCGAGCCGAACCGATTGAATGTCTGTATGTCGTTGAAGGCGAGCCCGCCCAGGCGCCAGCGGGAAAAGACGTCAAGCGAGAAGGTCATGTCGGTGCGCCCGTATGTCTGGAAGAGTTCGAGGCGCGGGTCGGCCACCTCGATTTGGCCGTACTGGGTGCCGCGGATTGTCGCTTGTTTGACATGGGAGAGCAAATCGGCGTCTGCTGAGAGGCCTATCCAGCCGTCTGCATAATCCTTCATGGCCGCAAAGCGCACTGCCAAGCCCGCGCTGCCGGCGTAGAGCCCGCGCAGGTCGCGCAGGCCGATGTCCAAAAGCGAGAGCGCGACCGCCTCGTCCTCGATGTTTTTGCGCAAATTGATGAGGATTTCGGGCCGCTCGGCCAGCAGGAGGGAGACGGCAGGGGGCTGATAAGAGAGGCGGCTGATGGTGTTGTAGAGAAACTGGCCCGAGATGTTGTTGCTGCCGATGATTTTCGAGTATATAAAGTCTGCCTGTTGCGGGCTGAGCGTGCCTGCGGCCGCAATCTTGTTCAGCGAGTTCCTCAGCGCACTTGCCGTTGCGGGGTTGTCGGCGCTCAGCGCGGCGCTCGCATCCGTGTACGCCTGCTGGCTGATGACGCCTGCATTCAGGGCGTCATTGACTCCGGCGTCGAGCGTGGAGGCGTCGATGCGCCCCACGAAGCTGTAGGTGTCGGTGATGCGCGCGCGGAATTCCGGATTCTCGGAGGCGGCCGCGAAGGAGAGCAGGGTGAATGCATCGAAGGTGCCGCGGTCCGTGGGCTTGGTGGCGAGGGGGGCGTTCATGGCCGACCATGCCTCGTCGCTGACCGAGATGGAGGTGCGGCTGGTGGCAAGCAGGGTGTAGGAGGAGCCGTAGATGGAGGCGAACTGGGAGGTCTGATTGCGCAGCGCGGTGAGGTGGTCTGAAATCAGCATGGTTGCCTCTATGTATTTCTCGCCAACGCTCTTGGGCTGGCCCTTGTCGTCCGTAAGACTGATTTTGCGGTTTTCCAAAAAGCGGTCCAGCGCTTCTCCGTTCGGGCCGTAGAGAACGGCCGCGGCCTGCTCCAAGCTGTTGGTGTTGATGAGCGTGTTCAGCTTGTTGGAAATGTTGATTTGCGTCTGCGCGTCGCTGACGTTGAGGTCGAGGATTTTGGTGTAGAGCAAATCCGCCTCTCCCTGTGTTAGAGCGGCATTTAACACCGCATCATCAAGCGACTTCTTCAATTCGGCCGGAGTGGAGGGCTTGTTTGTCTGCAGCGCCGTGATAATTGCGTTCGCGTTTGCCAAAATTATGGAGCCGGCCAGAACGGCGTCATTGACCGCGGTTCCTATCGTTGAGGAATTTATGCGGCCAGTCAGCGAGTCCTTGAGCAAATCGTCGAGCTGGCGCATGAGCGTGACGCCCCTCAGCACGTTGAGCACCTCTGCCTCGCTCGTGCCGGACACATAGCCGTTCTCGAACGCTTTTTTGGCAAATGAGTACGCAGGCGCGCCTTTCATGACCTCGGCCCAGAATGCCTGCGTCTGCTGCCGCTTGACGGCCACTGCGGCCCTGTCGTTCCCATAAATCTGGGAGAGGCGCGTCTGCAGCGCTGTGTTTAGTTTCGCGACATCCTGCAAAATGGAGTAAGTGGTGCTGAAGTCGTCCGGATTGAAGAAGGCGAGCCCTGTGAGGGCATTGCGCATCTTGTTGACGTCATCCATGAGGCGCATGTCGAGCGCTGCGCTTGCCGGCTTCTTTTTTGGGCCTTCATCAACGCTCGGGGTCACGTCCGAGAGCGGAGTGGCGGTTTTCTCTGGAACGACCTTCTTGGGTTCTGGCGCGACTGGCTTCTGCTCAAGACCCGGGTCATTTTCCACCAGCCTCAGACTGACTCGTTTTTGTATCTCGTCCGCAGTCATCCGGGGCGCCAGCCGGCAGCCAACCGGTTGATTCTTGTCGTTGAGAATAGACTCGACTTCGGTGTCGATTTTGTACTCTTTCCGCAAGTAGTCCTTGAAATCCTCCAGA